>NZ_JAAGPS010000023.1:0-62945 GCF_017105025.1 Paraburkholderia sp. Ac-20336
GGGGCGGGCCGGTCGGTCGGCCTGACGCCGGAGGGGATGCGTCCTGCGCTCGGGCTGGCGGGGGCGCAAACGCCGCCGCCGATCGGCCGTGCCACGGGACAGCGTCCGGGCCGCTGGCTGCTGTTCGGCCAGGCGGTCCGTGCCGGTTGCGTCGCGGCGTTGGCGGCGGCCGACGGCATCGACGGCGACGTCGCTCTGCTCAACGATGCGTGGCTCGGGCGCATCGGCGGCGAAGCGGCGAATGCTGCGTGGCTGGCGCGCAAAGACAGCGATGCGCCCGCGCGCGAGTCGATCAGCGTCAAGCCTCACTGCGCGGCCAAGCAGGCGTTGGCAGCGGTGCACGGTTTGCAGGCGCTGCTTGCCGATGGCCTCGATCCCGCAGCGATCGAAGCGGTAGAGGTGCGTGTGCCGTCCGCCTACGCGGCGATGCTCGATCGCGAGCCGCCCGAGGCCGGCCGGCTCGCGAGCCTCGTCAGCGTGCGCGGGCAACTCGCGCTCACGGCGTTGCAGCCGGCGTCGCTCGACGACGTCGCGCGCGACGGCTTGCGATGGACGGCCGATCTCGCCGACTTTGCGGCGCGTGTGCGAGTGATGGCCGACCCGTCGCTCGACGGCCTGTACCCCGCCAAATGGCCGGCACGCGTGAGTGTGCGGGCGGGTGCGAGCACGCACGAGCTTACCGTTGCAGACAGCGCCGGCGATCCGGCCCTGCGTTTCGGCATGGGCGAACTCGCCGGCAAGGCGACGCGGATGCTCGGCGCGCACCCGGCGGCGGACCTCGTCGACACGGCCCGGCGTGCCGCGACGGAGCCTGCGCAACTCGATGCGCTATGCGCGCGGTTTTGGCATGATCTGCCGGGCTCATAGTGTTCGGGCTATAGAGACATAGCCCAATGGCCGCTTGCTTCGGCCGGAACCGATTCGCTAACGTGTTCGCGTCCGCCGCGGCCTGCTTGCGCGGACCGGATCGCGGGCACCGTCATCACGACATAAAGACAATGGAGACAACAGCATGAACGAAACGACGACGCTCAACGTCGGGACGTTACTGGGCAATCAGCCGCTGCGGTGGCTGCATATCCTGATCGTTGCGCTGCTGGCGGCGACGATGGTCGTCGACGGCTATGACATCTTCATGGTGGGGCTGATTCTTCCCGCGCTTTCGCACGGGCTGAACGTACATCCGGCCGCGCTGACCCAGGTCTTCGTCCTTCAACAACTGGCGCTATTGATCGGCACGCTGGTTTCCGGCCCGATGCTGGACCGCTTCGGCAGACGGCGCGTGCTGCTCGTCGCCATGCCCGTGTTTGCCGTGCTGACGATCGCCACCTCGCAGGTTCGCAGCGTGCTGGAACTCGACGTCATGCGCTTCGCGGCGGCGCTGTTCTTCAGTGCCGTGATTCCCGCCGCCATTACGCTCGCCAACGAGTTCGCGCCCGCGAAGTATCGCTCGGCGGCGGTTTCGGTGGTGTTTTGCGGCTATGCGGGCGGCAACCTCATCGGCGCGAGCGTGCAGGCGTGGATACTGCCGTTCGGCTGGCAGGCGGCGTTCTGGGTGGGCGGCCTGCTGCCGCTCGTGCTGGCGGGCTGCCTGTGGCTATGGCTGCCCGAGTCGCTGCAATTCCTGGCGATGCGCGACCCCGCGAACCCGGCGATCGGCAACACGCTGCGCCGCCTCGATCCGGCGTTCGTGGCGGCGCCCGGGCAACGCTATGCCGTGCACGACAAGCATCAGCGCGTGTACAAGCTTTCGCCGAAGGTGTTGTTCACGAACGGCCGTGCGGCCGTTACGCTGCTGCTCTGGGGGGCTTACCTCGCGACCGGCATCTTCAGCTACATCAACAACTCGTGGACCACGACGCTGCTGCACCTCACGCGTCACATGCCCATGGCGCACATCGCAGGACTGCTTGCCGTCAGCGCGATTGCGGGCGTGATCGGCACGGCGAGCAGCGGCTTCGTGATGGACCGCTTCGGCGCGGCGCGCGTGTTGCCGAGCTATCTGACGGCGTCCGCGCTGATCGTCGCGGTCATTGCGACCATGGACGTGTATTCGCAATGGGCACCGTTCGCGTTCGCGGCGCTCGGCTTTCTGTACAACAGCAGTTGGGGCGCGCTGAATGCCTTTTGCGCGACGATCTCTCCCGCTGAGATGCGCGCGACCAGCGTGGCGTGGGCGCATGGCGCTTCCAAGGTGGCGGGCATGATCGGTCCGGCGATTGGCGGCGCGATGGTCCGGGCGCAATGGGACTTCACGCCGATCTTTCTCGTGGCCGCCGCGTTCGAACTCCTGTCGGCGTGCGCGGTATTGCTGCTCGTGACCCGTCGCAAGGCGGCGCCGGTTCCGCTGCGCGCGTGAGGGTTGCCATGGGGTGATCGGAATCGTTGATCGCGATAACCCTGATCTGGCTTGTGCGCCGCATTCCGCGCACATAGGATGGTCGGCCGACATTGCCATGTCATCGAATCGCGACAACGTGTGCCACCGCCCCATGACGACTTCACACCCGCCTGTACCGGAATACGATCTGGAACATTTCATTGCCACGGGGCAATCGCTTGCGATCGGCGCGCAGGGTGCGCCTGCGCTCGCCACGCCGCTCCAGCGCACGCTCATGTACGACACCGGTATCCGGGCGCTCGGCAAGCAGCCTCAAGCATTGGTCGATGCGTTCGAAGCGGAAGTCGAAACCTGTCTGTCCGGATTTGCCCATTGGCTTGGCCGTCTGCGGCCGGTGAGCCGGCCGGCGCATCGGACTATCGTCAGTGCGGTCGGCGTGGGCGGCGAAGAAATCGCCAACCTGCAACGCGACACGCCGCCCTATCGCGACATCGTCGAGCAGGTACGGTGGGCGCGCGCGGAAGCGCAGCGCCGCGGACTGACCTACCGCGTATCGGCGCTCGCGCTGATGCAGGGTGAAGCCGACGCGTTGCTCGGTACGGGCCTCGTGGGGTATCGCGCTCAGGTCGCCTTGCTGCAACGCACGCTCGAAGCGGACCTGCAAGCGGTGACCGGCGTGACCCGTCCGATTCCGATGTTTCTCTATCAGACCGCCAGCCATGGGCGCTATGCGGGAACCGCTCTGCATCCCTCGGTTGAAATTCCGCTCGCGCATTGGCAGGAAGCACGCGACAACCCGAACCTGCATCTCGTGGCGCCCATGTACCCGTTCCCGTATGCGGACGGGCTGCATCTGACCAATCACGGCTATCGCTGGTACGGGCACTATCTGGCAAAAAGCATCGCCCATTGGCTGACGACGGGCGAGAAATGGCGGCCGCTCGAGCCGACGCGTGCACGGCAACGGGACAGCGTTCGCGTTGGCGTCGACTTTCACGTGCCGGTGCCGCCGCTGCGCTTCGATACGTCGCTGGTCCGGCAACTCGACGACGGGATGAACGGCTTCGAACTGTATGACCAGACGGGCCGCGTCCCGATCTCGCACACGCGGATCGTCGATGGGACACAGGTCGAACTGGTTGCCGCTCGTGCGCTGAGTGGTGCCGTAACGGTCGGCTATGGCCTGACGCCGGCCAATCAGATGAACTGCGATGAAACGGGGCGGTTTCTCGCCTGGAACGCGGGGCCGGCCTCGGGTGTGCGCGGTACGCTGTGCGATTCGGATCAGTCGGCAAGCGATCTGAGCGACATGCACGGCAATCGCTATGCGCTTGCGAACTATTGCGTGATTTTCCGCTTGCCCTGCGATTGAACGGGCGCGGCGGGTGGTCCGCGACGCACCCGTGACGTGATCGCCGCGTGATGTGTTGAGCCCCGGCATCCGGCCATGCCGGGCACCGGGCGCATGCCGTCAGGTGCCCGGCATGCCTCGACGTTGCAGTGCTTAGAAGCGGTGGCGAATACCGAACGTGGTGGCGAACTGGCGATCATTCGACGACGCCGTCAGCCCGTCGATCGCCGCCACCGCGCTCTTGCCGGTCGTGTCCTGGCCGCTCGCGTGCTGATAGATAGCGACGAGATAAAGATCGGTGCGCTTGGACAGCGCATAGTCGGCGGCCAGATTGACCTGGTTATAGGTCGCGTTCTCCAGAGCGCCCACCGACGAACGGTTCGTCAGCGCGTATGAGGCGCCGAGCTGGAATGCCGGCGTAAGGTGGTACGACGCGGAAATTTCGCCGATATTGAAGATGCTTTCCCCGCTCAGGTGCTGCGGATTCAGGCCATTGCCCGGCTCATGGCCGAGATCCTGATATCGAACATTGCTATAGGCGCCTTTGAGCGTCACGCTGCCGAAGTTATACAGCGCACCGGCCACGATCCCCTGCATGAGCCCCGCCGAAGCGAGACCGCTGATCACCGGACTGGACATGTTCAGGGAACTGGCGGACGTTGCCGTCGCGCTGCTCGGCTTGTCGCCCCAGTACGAATAGTTCGGATCGCGCTGATTCATATAGCCGACGCCGGCCGCGAAGCCGCCGTGCCGGTAGACGGATGCGAAGCTATAGATCTGATTCTGCGTGAAATTGCCGGCCACGCCGCCGAGGCTGTAGAACGCGCTGAACGTCAGGCCATGAAAGTCCGGCGAATTGTATTTGATCGAGTTGTTCGTGCGATTGGTGCCGCCGAGGTTATCGAGGTCGGCCGGGTGAGCGCCGAAGGGGCCGGCCCATTCCGTGACTTCGCCGTTGCCCGCGGCGCCGGCCGACGTGAACTGGGCGAGGCTGACGGTGACGGGGTCGTACTGGCGGCCGAGCAGCAGTGCGCCGTATTGATCGTTGTGCAAGCCAACCCAGGCGGCACGGCCGAACAGGTCGCCGCCCTGGCCCAATGCACCGTTGTTGACGGTATAACCGCTCTCGAGCTTGAAGAGTACCTGCAGACCGCCGCCCAGGTCTTCCGTGCCGGTCATCCCCCAGCGCGAGCCCTGAAGATTGCCGGACGTCATCTCGAACTGCCGCTTGCCGCCCGCATTGCTGTTGATGACGAACCCGCTATCGATCAAGCCATAGAGCGTTACCGAACTCTGTGCAAAGGCACTGCCGCTTAAGGTCGCACCGATCAATGCGGAAAGTAGGGTCTTTTTCATTGCGATTTTTCTCAAGTTTAATATGGACTATCGTCGTGGTGATTCAGGAATGCCTTGATTGATTCGTATGGCTAAGTAATGACCGTTGTGAGGCGGCCGTTGCGAGGCGCGAGCATGCCAGGTCCGCATGAACGCAGGTTAAGGGGGGCCGGGCACGCTGGATTCCCGGTCGGGGAATCGGAATGAGCGCGGGTGTGTCTGGCGCAGGACGCTACGCCATGCGGCGTTTCCTGCTTAGGAACGTTGCGGCGAGACAGGCGAAAGGCAGCCGGTCGGATTGCCTCTCGTCAAAAACGCGGTCCGGTTTGATAATCCCGCACGATTCACGGAGCAGTCCATTGCGAACCTGCGTACCTGTTTGGGGCGATCCATGAAGATCGCTTTCGCAATTCGTCCGACGAGATGAACCATGACGTTGTCAGTCTCCAAGATGACAGCCTGTTCTGAGCGATGGTTCTGTCGGTTCGCTCATCCGGCTTTGTATTGGGATGGAGTCTGCCACGCCATATTGGCGATAACGATTGCTTTTGGAGATCGCGATAGGCCTGATCGTCCGCCTGGCGAGCCGCTATCGCGGCGCGCGGGGAGGGTGGGTGCGAACGCGGAGTGCCGCGGCCGTCGAGCGGTTCGGGACCTCGGATGGCGCGGATCGATGTGCTACGATCGCACGTCCTCCCTTCAGTGGCGCTCTTCGGTTGAACAGGCTTCCGTATGACGTTGAATCAGCTTCGGGTCTTTTGCACGGTATTCGATCAAGGTGGATTTCGCGCGGCCTCACGCTCTCTCGACATCTCGCAGAGCACGCTGACTCAGTCCATCCAGAGTCTTGAAACCGAACTCGGCGTTACGCTGCTCAGCCGCTCGCATCAGGGCGTTAGCCTGACTCCGCATGGAGAACGTTTGCTGGCGCGCGCCCGGGCGATCATCAGCGACTGCGATCGCGTTTCCGAAGATATGCAGCAGTTGAGCGGGGAACCGACCGGCACGATCTCGCTCGGCATGACATCGGAGCCGCTCGGGGAAGTGCTGCTGCCGGTGCTCAAGCGATTCATGGCGAGCTACCCGCGTGTACGCGTGCATGTTTCGAGCGGATCGTCATTGCAATTGCTCGAACGGATTCGCGACGGCCGGCTCGATTTCGCGATCTTCCCCATCTCGCCGCAGGTCACCGATGCGGACATGAACATCGAGCGTCTTTACGAATCGACGGCCGGCATCATCGCGCGCAAAGGGCATCCGAAGGCATCCGCAACGTCGATCCGGGAACTGGCTAACTGCGAATGGATTGGCTTGCTGACGCGCAATATCATCGGCGGAGCCGAGAGCCGGCTCGTCAGCCTGTTCAGGTCGCAGGGCCTGGGGGTTCCGAAGGTCGTCATTACCGCGGAGTCGCTGCTCGAAACACTGCACATGGTTTCGGAAACGGACTATCTGACGCTTGAGCCGCGCGCGCTGGTCGATTTCAAACTGTATAAATCCTCGCTGATTTCCATACCGATCAAGGAAGGTTTCGATCCGCGCGAAGTCTGCCTCGTTCGCAGGCGCAATGCGCCATCCACGCCGGTCATGCAGGAACTCATCACCATGATGATTTCGTACTCGCGCATGGCGCATCGGCAGATTCTCTGACACGCCAGTCCGCTCACTCGACGGCTCGACCGGCGCAGCGTCGATTCCGTACCGCGAGCGTGCTCATGCTCGTTCTTTCGCACCTGGTCCCGTAGCCGTCGTCGCCTCGACGCAGGCTGCCGGCGCCACCATAACGCGGCCATAGCGCGCCGGCTTTCCCGGCAGTTTTCCCGACCTCCGTTTGCCGTTGCCGCTTTGGGCTTCGCGGTACGCGTGTGCTTCATCCGGTGATCGGAAATATGGATCGCGATATTTTGACCAGACTTCCTTGCGCCTATCCGTGTGCTTAGCATCGTCGTCAGCGGCGCGATAAACGCGCTCGCGCACCGCACACCGTGGCACTCAGGTTTGCCCGGCGCGACAGGGATATCGATCAGGAGACCGGATGTCAGATTCGAATGTCAGCACGCCAGCGCCATGGCCGCTTTCTTTTGCTTGCGCAGGGCACCTGCTCAGGACATCGCTCGGGATACCGTTATGACATCGCGCCGCTTCCGGGCAGGCAGGCTCGCGGGTCTGACGGCGGCAAGGCGCGCCGTGGCGATGCTCGGCGTGCTCGCGTGCGCGCATATCGGACTGCTGCCGGCCCTCGCCATGGCCGAGATGAACACGGCGGCGCAAAGCGAGATTCGCGTGGCCCAGGTCGCGGACACGCCGACCTCGATGCCCGGCAACGTCGCCCGCAACACCACGACCGACAATATCCTCGGCAACGTCGTCGAATCGCTGGTCGCCTTGCGGGCCGACCAGAGCGTGGGGCCGATGCTCGCGGATAGCTGGGACATTTCGCCCGATGGCCGGACCTATACGTTCCATCTGCGCCACGGTGTGCTGTTTCATGACGGCACGCCGATGACCTCGAAAGAGGTCAAGTGGAGTTTCGAATTCCTGATGAAGCGCAGCTCCGGCTTCGAGTGCCGTAATGCCTACGACGGCAGCCGCGGCGTGCGCGTCGTCGAGGTCCGCACGCCGGACCCCCATACGGTGGTGTTCCAACTCGATCGGCCCTACGCGCTGTTTCTGACGCGCATGGTCGATCCGCGCTGTCCGCTCGCCGTGCTGAGTCCGTCGAGCGTCGATGCCGACGGCCACTGGCTCAAGCCGGTAGCCACCGGGCCGTTCGTGTTTTCGGAGTGGAAGCGCGGACAGTATGTGCTGCTCAAGCCGTTTGCCGGCTATCGTCCGCGCCCGGAACCGTCCAGCGGTTACGCCGGCGCGAAGCTCGCGCACGGCGACGTGCGTTTCGTCGTGATTCCCGATGCGGCCGCGCAGAAGTCGGCGCTGGTCGCGGGCCAGATCGATCTGACATCGGTCGGCGAGAACGGCGTGCTGCCTCCGGACCCGCGCTGGCGTCTCGTCACCGGGCCCGGCACCGATCCGGCCGCGCTGCTGATGCAGACGCGCGACCCGCTGCTCTCCGACGTACGCATCCGGCGCGCGATTGCCCTCGCACTCGATCTGCCGGGCATCGTCAACGCGGTGACCGACGGGCACGCACGCTACAACCCGTCGCTCGTGCCCGACGCGAACACGCTGTTCACGCGGGCCGATGCGGTGGGCTACACGAAGAATCTCGCGCAGGTGAAGCAGCTGCTTGCGGCCGCGGGCTACAAGGGACAACCGCTGACGCTGGAGACGAACCGCAGTTTCGAGTCCATGTACACGCTGGCGGTGTATGTGCAATCGCTGCTGACCCAGGCCGGCATCCCGACGAAACTCGACATCGTCGAATGGGGCAAGCAGGAAGCGGACTTTCATTCGGGTCATTTTCAGATGATGGCGTTCGACTACTCCGCGCGTCTCGATCCGGCCTTGATGTATAGCGACGTGCTCGGCGACAAGACCAAGATTCCGATGGCGCAATGGGAGAACCCCGCGGCGCGCGCGCTGTTGCGCAGCCTGCAAGGCGAGACGGACGAAACCGTGCGCAGGCAGGTTTTCGAGCAGCTGCACGCCATGATGATCGCCGATGTACCGATGATCATGCTGTATTACACGCCGGACCTGCTGCTCGTGAGCAGCCGCCTCGAAGGCGTGGCTTCGTGGCCGATGCGGCGCATCCGCGTATTCAACATCATCAAGCACTAAGGATCAGCATGGTGTCCTATCTACTCAAGCGCATTGCAATGGCGGTGCCGACCGTGGCGATCGTCACCGTGCTCGTGTTCGGCATGATGCGCGCCATTCCCGGCGACCCCGCCACGCTGATGCTCGGCGACATCAACGACCCGGCGTTGCTCGCGCAGATGCGTCACCAGTTCGGGCTCGACCGCTCCGTCGCCGATCAGTTTCTGCTGTGGCTCTCGCATCTGATGCATGGCGACCTCGGCATGTCGATCGTGCGGCATCAGCCGGTTTCCGAACTGATCGCCACCACCTTTCCGGTGACCGCCGAGATCGTGCTGGCCGCGACGTTCATGGCCAGCCTGATCGCGATTCCGGCAGGTCTTATCGCGGCATGGTCGCAGAACCGGCGCGCGGACCCCGCGATCGTCTTCACCGCGATCCTGTTCGTGTCGCTGCCGAGCTTCTGGGTCGGCATTCTGCTGATGTGGGTGTTCGGCGTGAAGCTGCACTGGCTGCCGACCTTCGGCTACCAGAGCTTCGGCGATGCGGGCTGGGGCACCGTGCGCTATCTCGTGCTGCCCGTGGTGGCGGTCGCGCTCGGCGAGATCGCGGTAATCATCCGCATCATGCGCGCGAGCAGCCTCGAAGTGTTGCGGCTCGAATACATCGCGCACGCGCGCGCCAAGGGCCTTTCCGAGCCGCGCGTGCTGATGCGCCACGCGCTGCCGAATGCGTTCGGTCCGGCGCTCACCGTGATCGGGCTTGTGCTCGGCCATCTGCTGGCGGGCGGGGCCGTGATCGAAACGGTCTTCACGCTGCCGGGCATGGGCCGCCTGCTCGTCGAAAGCATCTACGCGCGCGACTATCCGGTGGTGCAAGGCTGTCTGCTCGTGATCGCGCTGCTCTACGTGCTCGTCAATCTGATCGTCGATCTGCTGCATCCGGTTTTCGATCCGCGCCTGAAAATGTAAATGAAACTCTCCCTGTTCAAACGGCTCAATCTCGCGATCGGCACGGTACTGGTGGGCTGGCTCGTGCTGACCGCGCTGCTCGGTCTCGTCTATACGCCCTACGATCCGACCGCGGTCGATCTCGTTATGCGCTATGCGGCCCCGAGCCTGCACCACTGGTTCGGCACCGACGAATTCGGCCGCGACGTTCTCTCGCGCGTGATGGCGGGCGCCGCCGTCAGCGTGACGGTCAGCATCGGCTCGGTGCTGTTCGCGCTCGTCGTCGGCACGACGCTCGGCACCGTGTCGGGCTATGTCGGCGGCTGGTTCGACCGGCTGGTGCTGATGCTGACCGATGCGCTGATGGCGTTTCCCGGCCTGCTGCTCGCGCTCGGCATCATGACCGTGCTCGGCGCCTCGGAAGGCGCGGTCGTGCTGGCGCTCGGACTGGCCTACACGCCCTCGGTCACGCGGCTCGCCCATAGCGGCACGCTTTCGCTGCGCAGCCGCGACTTCGTCGTCGCTTCGCAGGCGATGGGCAATGGCGGCGCGTGGACCTTGTGGCGGCATGTCCTGCCGAATACGGTCGCGCCGTTACTGGTCTTCGCGACCTCGCTGTTCGGCTCGGCGCTGCTCGCGGAAAGCGCGCTGAGCTTTCTCGGCCTCGGCGTGCCGCCGCCCGCGCCGACCTGGGGCGGCATGCTGGCCGACAGCCGCGATGCGATCGACCGCGCGATCTGGCTTGCCATCTTTCCGGGCGTGGCGATTTCGCTCGCGCTGCTCGGCATCAACATGCTCGGCGACGCGCTGCGCGATCTGCTCGACCCACGCATGAAAGGAGTGACGCGATGAGCGCGCCTGTTTCGAACACGGCGCGGCCCGACGTGTCCGCGTTGCCCGGGTCCGGCGCGCCGCTGCTGAGCGTACGCGACCTGACGCTCGCCTTCAACGTGCCGGGCGGCGCGCCGAAGAAAGTCGTGGATGCCGTCAGCTTCGATCTCGACGTGGGCCGTTCGCTCGCGATCGTCGGCGAATCGGGCAGCGGCAAGACGATGATCGGCAAGACGCTGCTGGGGCTGCTGCCCGACTCCGCGCGGATCGCGGGCGGCGACGTTCGCTTCGACGGCCATTCGTTGCGCGAGCAGACGCGCGCGCAATGGTGCGAGGCGCGCGGCGTCGGTATCGGCATGGTGTTTCAGGAGCCGATGGTGTCGCTCAATCCGGCATTCAGGATCGGCGTGCAACTGACCGAGGCGCTGGTGCGCAGGCGCGGACTCGCGCGCGACGAAGCGGTGCGCCGCGCGGAAGTCATGCTCGAACGGGTGCGCGTGCGCAATCCGCAAGACTGCATGAAGCGCTATCCGCACGAATTTTCGGGCGGCATGCGGCAGCGGATCATGCTCGCCTCGGCGATGCTGCTGCGCCCGAAGCTGCTAGTGGCGGACGAGCCGACCACCGCGCTCGATTGCGTGGTTCAGAAGGAAGTGCTCGACGTGATGACGGAACTCACGCGCGAGGAAGGAACGGCGCTGATCTTCATCAGCCACAATCTCGCGCTTGTCGCCGCTTATACCGAGAGCGTGCTGGTCATGCGCGCAGGCGTCGCGGTCGAAACGGGGCCGGCCGCGCGCGTGCTGTCGCGACCTTCGCATCCTTATACGCTGGCGCTGCTCGATGCGTTGCCGCGCCGTACTGCATCGCTTGCCGACACGTCGCGTGAAGCGCCAGGTGATGAGCCAAGTGAGGCGCCAGGTGAAGCGCCAGGCGAGAGCGTGCCACCCGTGCTCGAAATGCGCGACGTCGCGATCGACTACGCCGCGCCGCGCGAGAATCTCGCGAACTGGCTGCGCGCGAAACTGCAACCGCACGGTGGTGCGCCCGGGCGCGTACGCACCGTTTTTCCCACGTCGTTGCGGCTGCGTGCCGGCGAAACGCTCGCGATCGTCGGCGAATCCGGCAGCGGCAAGACGACTCTCGCGAAGGCGGTGCTCGGCCTCGTGAACCCGGCCGAGGGCAACGTGCTGCTGAATGGCGCGACCTATCTCGACGGCGGGCCGAAGTCGTTGCAGGCGGCGCGGCGTGCCATCCAGATCGTGTTTCAGGACCCGTACTCGTCGCTCGATCCGCGCATGCGCGTGGGCGAACTCGTTGCCGAAGGGCTGCGCGCGGACCGGACGCTCGACGCGGCGCAGCGCGACGAACGGGTGCGCTCGGCACTGGCCGACGTGGGGCTTGCCGAGCATGCGCAGCGCTTCGTGCACGAGCTATCCGGCGGCCAGCGGCAACGCGTCGCCATTGCGCGCGCCCTGGTGGGCCGTCCCGCCGTCATCATCGCGGACGAGCCCGTGTCGGCGCTCGACGTGACCGTGCAGAAGCAGGTGCTCGACATGCTCACGTCGCTGCAGGCGCGCTACGGCTTCGCGTGCCTGCTGATCTCGCACGATCTCGGCGTGGTCGAGCAGATTGCCTCGCATGTGCTGGTGATGCTGCGAGGCCATATCGTCGAGGCGGGCACCCGCGACGCCGTGTTCGACGACCCGTGTCATCCGTATACGCGACGCCTGCTGCGAGCCGTGCCGGAACTGCGGGGCGACCGCGAGAGCGGATTTCGCGTGCAGGTGCGCGAGGTGCCGCCGCCGCGCCAGCCCGACGACGCCTATTTCGACCCGGATCGCGCGCAGGGCGCGCTGCCGCTGAGGACCCGCGTGGAGGGCGAGGGGGAGGACACGGGCGCGCTGCGTGGAAGGCGGGCCAGGACGCAGCGCGTGGCCGATGCCGGACTCGCGGGCCGCGCGCCCGGTTTGCGGCGGCGTTTGTGCCAGTGCCGGTGTGCGGCCACGGCAAGGCGGTGCTGCACCCGCACCCGGCAGCGCGCCCGCCGATCCGCTCAATGGAGAAGTTCAGATGACCTTAGGCCAGCTGAAGGCATTTTGCACCGTGGTCGAGCAGGGCAGTTTCCGGGCCGCGGCCCGTTCGCTCGGCATCGCGCAGAGCGCGTTGACGCATGCGATCCAGAGCCTCGAAGCCGAGCTCTCGGTGTCGCTGCTGACGCGCTCGCATCTCGGCATCAGCCTCACGTCGTTCGGCGAAATGCTGCTCATGCGCGCAACCGCGATCCTCAAGAACTGCGAACGGATCGGGCAGGACATCCGCGAGGTCGAGGGCATGCCGTCGGGGCGAATCGCGCTCGGCGTCACCTCGGAACCGCTCGCCGATCTGTTGATGCCGGTGCTCAAGCGCTTCATGGCCGACTACCCGAACGTGCTCGTGCATATCTCGAGCGGCCCGTCGCTGATGCTGCTGGAGCGTATCCGCGACGGCCGTCTGGACTTCGCGCTCTGTCCGCTCTCGCCCGATATCGACGATGCCGACCTCGAGATCGACCGGCTCTATCGCTCGTCGCCCGCCGTGATCGCGCGCGCGGGGCATCCCAAGGCGAATGCCACCTCGATCGACGAGCTGGCCGACTGCGAGTGGATCGGCTTCAAACGCGAAGGCATTACCGGATTTGCCGCCAACCGGCTCGTCGGCATATTTTCGGAGCGCGGGCTCGGCGTGCCGAAGATCGTCATCACGGCCGAGACGCTGCTCGAATCGCTCTATTTCGTGAGCGAAACCGACTATCTGACAATGGACCCCGGCGTGCTGGTCGATTTCAAGCTGTTCTCCGGCTCGCTGATCCGGATTCCGGTTCGCGAAACCTTCAGCCCTGGCGACATTTGTCTGACCCGTCGCAGCGCGTCGCCGCTCACCACCTCGGCACAACTGCTGGCGAGCATGCTCGCGTCCTACGCGCGCCTGCGGCGTGGCGTGACGAGCGGCGCGAAGACGTAGCGCAGCGGGCGCGCGCCCCGCGCGGAATGCAAGCGAAATGCCAACTGCTTGCGAACCGGGCGCGAACCCAATGCGAACCAGATGCGAACTGGATACTAGTGATCTGAATCGTGGATCGCGATAGCCCGGAGCTGGCTTCCTGAGCTTGCCGCGCGTACTTAAGATGGTGTCATCCATGATGCGCTGCCTTTTCAGCCGCGCATCGCAACCGAGGAACTCCTGGTCCATGTCAATTCGCGACACTCACCGGCTGCTGCCGGGCGCCGACGGTACGGCGCATCATTTGTATGTTGATCGCTTCGGCCCGTCGGGCACCGGCAGGAAGGTTTACGTGCAGGCCGGCCTGCATGCGGACGAAGTGCCCGGCATGCTGGTCGCCGCGTGGCTGAAGACGCGCCTGCGGGCACTCGAGGAAGCGGGCAGCCTGCGCGCCGAGTGCGTGGTGCTGAGCGTGGCCAACCCGATCGGGCTCGGCCAGGCCGTGCTCGGCTACCCGCTTGGCCGTTTCGACCTGGCGAGCGGCCGCAACTTCAATCGCGGTTTTCCGATGCTCGCGGCGCAGATCGGCGACGCCATCGAAGGCCGGCTGAACGGCTTCGCGCTCCACAACCGCGCAGTGGTGCGCGAAGCCTGGCGCGAACTGCTCGACAAGGCCGCGCCGCGCCACCCCGTGGACGACCTGCAGCGCACGCTCATGCAGCTCTCGATCGACGCCGACATCGTGCTCGACCTGCATTGCTCGCGCGAGGCGGCCATGCACATCTACACGGGCGAGGCCATCTGGAACGAGGCCGAGCCGCTCGCACGCTATCTCGGCGCGCGGGCCTCGCTGCTGGCGTTCGATTCCGGCGGCCAGTCGTTCGACGAGGCGCACAGCCTCACATGGTGGCAATTGCAGGAGCGCTTTCGCGGGCGCTATCCGATTCCCAACGGATGCGTTTCGGTGACGATCGAGCATCGCGGCCAACGCGACGTCAGCGACGAACTGGCTCGGCAGGATGCCGAAGCAATTATTTCGTACCTGACCTATGCGGGCATGATCGACGCAGCGGTCGAACCGCTGCCGCCCTTGCCGCATCCCGCCACGCCGCTCGCCGGCAGCGAGCAGTTCTACGCGCCGGCCACGGGCGTGCTGCTGCATCGCGTGGAAGAGGGCGCGCACGTGCAGGCCGGCGACGAGATGTTCGTGGTCGTCGATCCGGTCGAGGGCACGCGCACGGCCGTGCATAGCAGCACGAGCGGCGTGTTCTACATGCGGCGCGACGTGCGCTACGTGCGGGCGGGCGATCCGCTTGGCCGCGTGACCGGAGAAAAGACCCTGCGCAGCGGCTATCTGCTGGGCGCCTGATCCTGAACCATCGCACCAGACTGACGAGTGAGAACATGACTAGATATATCGACGTAAGCGACATGCGCCATCTGGCCGCATCGGTCGGCACGCAACGGCTCATCACGGAGATGGCCGAGTACATTCGCGCGGACTACCTGCGCTGGAACGAATTCGAGAAGTCCGCCCGGGTGGCGAACCATGTGCCGGGCGGCGTGATCGAGCTGATGCCGGCGTCGGACTCGACGCTCTACGGCTTCAAGTACGTGAACGGCCATCCGAAGAACACCCGCATCAACATGCTGACCGTCATGGCGTTCGGCGTGCTGGCGGAAGTGGAGACGGGTTTTCCCGTGCTCTTCAGCGAATTCACCATCATGACGGCGCTGCGCACGGCGGCAACCTCCGCGCTCGTCGCGAAGGCGCTGGCAAGACCCGACTCGCGCACGATGGCGTTGATCGGCAACGGCGCGCAAAGCGAATTCCAGATCCTCGCGTTTCGCGCGATGCTCGGCATCGAGGAAGTGCGCCTCTTCGACGTGGACCCGGCGGCCACCGACAAGCTGATGCGCAATCTCGCCGACGTGCCGGGGCTGAAGCTCGTGCGCGCGGCGAGCGCGGCCGAGGCCGTGCGCGGCGCCGACATCGTCTCCACCGTGACGGCCGACAAGACCAACGCGACCATTCTCACACCCGACATGATCGAGCCGGGCATGCACGTCAACGCCGTCGGCGGCGACTGCCCGGGCAAGACCGAACTGCATGCGGACGTGCTGACCGACGCGCGCGTGGTGGTCGAGTTCGAACCGCAAACGCGCATCGAAGGGGATATCCAGCAACTGCCGCCGGAATTCCCGGTGATCGAGCTGTGGCGCGTGCTGTCGGGCGAGGTGGCGGGGCGCACGAGCGCCTCGGAAGTGACGGTGTTCGATTCGGTGGGCTTCGCGCTCGAAGATTTCTCGGCGCTGCGCTATCTGCGCGATGCCGCGAACCAGTACGGTATCGGCCGCGATATCGATCTGATTCCGGCGCCCGAGAATCCTAAGGATCTCTACCAGTTCGTCGCGGCGCCGCTCGACGCGCCGGCGCTGACTCCGGCGCATGCTCCGGCGGCGGCGAGAGCCGCCTGAGCCCGACGGCAGCGTTGCACCATCCGGCCTTTCTGACCCTTCTGGCCGTTCGTCATTGCTTTATCGCCAACCGGTTTTCTTCTCCATGACGCGCTTCAACTGGCAAAACCCGTATCCGACACCGCGCTCGCCCGTGTTCGCCCGCAATATCGTTTCGACCTCGCATCCGCTCGCCGCGCAGGCCGGCCTGCGCATGCTGTGGAAGGGCGGCAACGCCGTCGACGCGGCCATCGCCGCGGCGGCGGCCATCACCGTGGTCGAGCCGGTCTCGTGCGGCCTGGGCGGCGACGCGTTCGCGCTCGTGTGGGACGGCCAGAAGCTGCATGGCCTGAACGCGTCGGGCGCGGCGCCCGCCGCGTGGAACCTCGACTATTTCCGCAGCCGCTACGGCGAGGAAAACGGCATCGCGAAACGGCCCCGACGCGGCTGGGACGTGGCGACAGTGCCGGGCGTGATCGCCGGTTGGGAAGCCTTGCATGCGAAGTTCGGTTCGCTGCCGTTCGCCGATCTGATGGAGCCGGCCATCGAAATCGCCGAACGCGGCCACGCGGTGGCCGGGGTGGTGGCGCGCAAGTGGAATGCCGCGATTCCCGAATTGCAGAATCAGCCCGGTTTTGCCGGCACGTTCATGCCGCATGGACGCGCTCCCGAGGTCAGCGAGCGCGTGTGCTTTCCGGGCCACGCGGCGACCTTGCGCCTGCTCGCGGAGCAGGGTCCGCGCGCCTATTACGAAGGCGAGATTGCCGAGCGCATCGCCGCGTTTTCGCGCGAGTGCGGCGGTGCGATGACGCTGGACGATCTGCGCAACTGTCGCGCGGACTGGGTCGAGCCGATCGGCAAGGAGTATCGCGGCCATACCGTGCACGAGATTCCGCCGAACGGGCAGGGCATTGCCGCGCTGATCGCGCTCGGCATTCTCAAGCAGTTCGACGTGAAATCGCTGAAGGTGGACAGCGTCGATTCGCAGCATCTGCAGATCGAAGCGATGAAGCTCGCGTTCGCGGACATCTATCGCTATGTGGCCGACCCGCGTTCGATGGAAGTCACGCCCGAACAGATGCTCGACGACGCTTACCTCGAATCGCGCGCGAAGCTGATCGACCCGAAGCGCGCGACGCATTTCGGCTTCGGCATGCCCGCCTCGGGCGGCACGATCTATATGTCGGCCGTGGACGAGCGCGGCATGATGGTCAGCTTCATCCAGTCGAACTACATGGGCTTCGGCTCCGGTGTGGTGGTGCCCGGCACCGGTATCGCGCTGCATAACCGCGGCTGGGGCTTTTCGATGGACCCGAAATCGCCGAACGTGGTGGCGGGCGGCAAACGGCCGTTTCATACCATCATTCCGGCGTTCCTCACGCAGCAGGTCGATGGCCGGCAGGAAGCGGTGATGAGCTTCGGCGTGATGGGCGGCGACATGCAGCCGCAAGGCCATTTGCAAACGGTGGTGCGCATGCTCGACTACGGCCAGCAGCCGCAGGCCGCATGCGATGCGCCGCGCTGGAAGATCAACCGCGACTTCACGCTCGACCTCGAAGCGACGCTCGATCCCGCGACCGTGCAGGGGCTGCGCGAACGCGGCCATCAGATCAAGAGTATGAACGACCCGTATATGGACTTCGGTTCGGGCCAGTTCATCTGGAGGCTCGATCGCAACGACCCGGAGCGCGGCTACGTGGCCGCGAGCGATTCGCGGCGCGACGGACTCGCCGCGGGCTTCTAGGCGTTTTCTCATTCTTTATAAGGTATTTCGCACGATGCACGGTGGAGGCCCGTCATATGACCAATGATAAAAACAGCGAAACCAGCAAGCTCCGGAAAGTCATCGTATCGACCATAGTCGGCGGCATGCTCGAATGGTTCGACTTCATGGTGTACGGCTACTTTTCGACGCTGATCGCACAGACGTTCTTCGTCGGCGTCAGTCGCGCCGAATCCTTGTTGCTCACGTTCGCGACGTTTGCCGTCGGCTTTCTGGTGCGGCCCATCGGCGGCGCCGTGATGGGCATGTACGCGGACCGGGCCGGCCGGGTCAAGGCCCTGTCGATGATCATGGTGGCGATGTCGGTCGGTTCGCTGCTGCTCGGTTTGACGCCGGGCTATGCCGGGATCGGCATCGCCGCGCCGCTGCTGGTGGTGGCCGGACGGCTGGTGCAGGGCTTCGCGGTCGGCGCGCAGTTCGCGCTTTCGTCGGTGACGATTTACGAAATGGCGCCGCCGGGCAAGAAGATGTTCTACGGCAGTTTCAACATGCTGACGTGGGGAATCGCGGCCATCCTGTCTTCGGGGTGCAGCTATCTGCTGTCGCGGCATCTGTCGCACGAGGCCATGCTGGCCTGGGGCTGGCGCCTGCCGTTCCTGGTCGGCGCGCTGGTCGGGCCGTTCGGTTTCTACATCCGGCATAGCGTCGGGGAGTCGGCGGAGTTCCGTCAGATGCAGGCGAATGCCGTCGCGCGTCTGCCGCTCGGTCGCCGCATACGCGACTTCGTCGGCGAGAATGGCGACGCGCTCGTTTGCGCGATCGGCATCATCATGGGCGGCACGTCGCTGCTCTATGTGTGGCATGCGTACCTGCCGCACTACGCGCAAAGCCAGCTGCATCTGCCGATCAGTTCCTCGCTGCAGGCGGTGTTCGTCACGAGCATCATCTCGTGCGTGCTGTCGCCGGTATTCGGCGCGCTGGCCGATCGTGTCGGACCGTACCGGGTGTTCTGCTTCTTTATCGGCAGCTGGCTGATCTGCGTGTTCCCGCTGTTCTGGTTCCTGCTGGCCACGCCCACGGCGACGCGGCTGATACTCGTGCAACTGGTCGGCATTCTGTTCGTGACGCTGCAAGGCGCCGCGCATCCGGGCATGCTGGTGAGGCTCTTCACGGTGCAGGGCCGCTCGACGGGCGTGGCGATCTCCTACAACATCGGCGTGATGCTGTTCGGCGGGCTCGCGCCATTCTATATTTCGGTGGTCTCGCGCTTTACCGATGCCCGGTTCGTTCCGCCGGCTTATCTGGTCGGTACGACCGTACTGTCGTTCGTGCTGGTCGTGGGCACGCGCACGGGGCGGCGCGCGTTCAGGCTCGAGAGCGAGGAGCGGCGGCAGGCAGCCGCTGCGCGCGACGAGGCCGGTGCGGCAGGCGCCGTTCCTTCCTGCAAATAGATAGACCGGCAAGATGCATCGGCTTTAGCGCGTGGCCGCCGAAGCCGATAAAAATGGCGCCTTGATGCGAATCAAGGCGCCATTTTTCCTGTAGCGCATTTGAAAATTGTTCCCGGATGTGGTTTAAATGCGGGACGTGGAAAAAGAACCTCGGGATCGTCAGACGGCACCGGCCGCAAGGGAGGCAGGTGTTTGTCGAGGGGGATACGATCGCCTGGCGTTGACGGACAAAGGCGGCAACGCTCGGGTTCGTCGCTGAGGTGGTGAATTTTCAAACACGCTACAAGAAAACCATGAAGCAACAGACGTCGAGAAAAACAACATGGAAGCACTATGTCGCCGTGGCTTGTCTGTCGGTTGCGAGTGGATATGCGAATGCGCAAACGGTGAAAATAGATTTGCCGGCATTGCCCTTGTCGGAAGCACTGGCGAAGCTCTCCCTGCAAGGCAAAGTTAACATTCTTGCGTCGGACGCATCGGTGGCAAATCGCATGGCGCCGGCGGTCTCGGGCACGCTGAGTATCCATGACGCGCTGGATCAACTGCTCAAAGGCACGAATCTCAAAGCCGAACAGAAGCAGGAGGGGACATGGGTCATCTCGGCGTCGTCAAAACAGGCGGCAACGGGTGCCACGGATGCCGCTACGGTGTTGCCGGCGATTACGGTAACGGGCAATGTCCCCTCGGATAACACGGGCTTCCTCGCGTATTCGAGCAATACCGCTACGCGTACCGACACGCCGATTAGCGAAACGCCGCAGTCGATCCAGGTGATTACGGCGGATCAACTCAAAAGCCACCAGACGCAATCGGTTCTGGACGCACTCGAGATGGCCGGCTTGCCGATCGTGAGCCAGTCTCAGGGAAATAGTGCGGCCGTTATTTCCAGAGGTTTCACGGCCAATGTCATGAGAAACGGAATCAATGACGTCAGCGGGAACCAGACCGCGCTTTCGATTCCCATGGCCGGTATCGAGCGGATCGAGGTGATCAAGGGCGCGGATTCGATCGTGGCCGGCGTCATGTATCCGGGCGGCGTGGTCAATATCGTGACGAAGCAGCCGACCGCGGACCCGGTTCGCGAATTAACCGTTCAGACGGGATCGTATGGGGACTGGCTGGGCGCAGTCGATCTGGGCGGGCCACTGACGCCGGATAACCATCTGACCTACCGGCTGGTGGTGTCAGGTGAGCGTTCTGGTGAAAGCTATGGCGGATACGATGGTAACCGGACGTTCTATGTGGCGCCGACGCTGGGCTGGAAATCGGGGGGGACGGACATCGTTGTCGGCTATCAGCATCAGGCCCAGAACCTCCCGGCCACGGCCATTACTTTTGTCGGCCCGGATGGGCCGCTTCGACTCGACGCGCGTGCTACCCCTCCGGACAACCAGTTCATTAAATCCGACACGCTGTTTTATGACATCAAACAGAAACTGGGGCATGACTGGGAAGTCGAGAGCCGGACGCAGTATCAGAATATCAATGACTGGAGTGAAAATAATTACTTCCCCTTCGGATACGACCTGACATCAATGCCCTATTCGGGCGGGACATACACCACCAGTTCATCTTCGATTGAAACTGATAATCATATAAAAACGGCATTCCAGATCGGCGCCGTCAAGAATAGCCTGATGTTCGGGGGGGAGTACCAGATTTACCGGACGAATATCAATGAAATCGCCTCCGGGGTCCTCGCCCCTTTTCCTTCGCCGACACTCCCGCCGGTCGCAGGGAATTTCTACAACATCAGTTCAAGGCAGTACTTCAACAACCTGTATCTGCAAGACCAGATGAGCTGGGGGCGACTGCGCGTATTGGCGAGTCTCGCGCGCGGAACCTCCTGGTCGAACAGTCAGCCGGCGCAATCGGCCTGGTTGCCTAATATCGGTGTGCTGTATCAGTTGAGCGATGATGTGTCCGTCTTCGCCAACACCTTCCGGAGTTTCGTTCCCAATACATTCAGTCCTCTGATTCAGGGCGTGCTCGTGCCGCCGGCACTGGGGCGTTCGGTAGAGGCCGGCGTCAAGCTCAATCTGCTCGACGATCAACTGAGTGTCACGGCCGACGTATTTCGGACCGCAATGTCAAATACGTTCTATCCGGCACCGGGATCTCCCAGCGGATACCTTCCGGCGGAAAATGAAGCCTATCGGGGTGCCGAAATAAATGTGGCGGGCCAGGTACTGCCCGGCTTGAACCTGACGTTCAACTATACGTACACCACTGGGCAGCAGTTACCGACAAACAATACTCCACCCGTGCGTCATATGGGCGGCCTGTGGCTGAGCTACGATCTGCAGTCCGAGCATCTGCGGGGATGGGGGGCCGGCATCGGCCTGCAGGCGCGCAGCAGCTACGAGATACCGGTGCAACCGCTGGTGTACAAGATTCCCGGGCAGATGCAGACCGATCTGAATGTGCATTATCAAACCAAAAACTGGTCGACCATTCTTGGCATCAAGAACGTCTTTAATCGCACGCTTTACCAGGACGCTGTGTACTACGTAGATTTCGTCACGCTCAATCCGGGCCGCCTGGTTTTCTTGACCAGTTCCTATAAATTCTGAGTGCATGAATCGAATCAACTCAGCGCAAGACGGTAGGCGTGGGCCGCCGTTGCGCTAAACAACGCGCGTTTCTCGTCAGGCGAGCATCGCGCGGTCAAGCGCTTGAATGCATTCCAGACGACACTGTAGCTCGCGCTCTGCTGGTCCACGGGGAAATTGCTTTCGAACATGCAGCGAGTCACACCGAACGCTTCCAGACATTCGTGAACATACGGGGCCCAGGAGCGTGCGAGTACTTCCGAGCCGGGGGGCACCGCGTTCAGATGGAATGGAAAGCCGGTGTACAGCATGCCGAGTCCGCCCAGCTTCATATACACGTTCGAATGCGCGGCGACTTGTGCGAGCCCCGACTTCCATTCGGCAAAGACGGCATCGCGTTGGCCCTCGTAAGGACCGACGCCCAAGGGACCGCCGACGTGGTTCACGATGATGCGGGTCTCGGGAAAACTTCCCGCCAGAGCGGCGATTTCGTTCAACTGATGGTGATAGACGAACGCATCGAAACTCAGGTCGAACGCGCGAAGGTGACGGAATGCCGCGCGAAAGGATCGGTCGGTGCTGCGTCCTTGCGCGTACGTCTGTCCCCACATGCCGATGCCGGCTGCATCCCAGCGGATCGGGAAACGGATGCCCCGCAAGCGGCCTGCCGCTGCTTCATGCTGCGCTTCCAGCACCGGCACCACCTGGTCGCCCAGCATCATGTCGGCTCTCGCGACAATGCCGGCGCAGATTGCGTTACGCCATCGCGCGGGCGCCGCGAGCGCGGATGCCACCGCAAACCGCGTTTCTCCGACGGGGCGCAACGCCGGACTTGCATGCTCGCAATAGGAGGTGCCGCCTTCCACGAAAACGGTCGCTCGAATATGGTGGCCGGTCGTCAGGTCCGCGAGAAAGTCGTCGACGAGATAGTCTCCGTTCTTGCGCTGCCAAAGATGATGATGACAATCGACGATCGGCAGATCGGGGTCGAGAGCCGGCTCGGAACTTTGCCGATGCCATGCGTCGAGTTCTGCCGCTGTTCGAAAACTACTGGTTCTGAAGTCGTAGGCGAGGCGCATGGGAATGGGTAGGGAATCATCAGGCCGATCGGAGCGGGCGCGATTTACTTGCTCTCGACGAGGCGCACGAGGACGGCGGCGAGAATCGCCGAGACGAACAGGAAACCCGACATTGCCCATATGCCGGCCGAGAAAGCACCGGTCGTCTCTTTGAGTATGCCGATGATGTACGGCCCCGCAAAGCCGCCGAGTGTCCCGATCGAATTGATGAATGCGAGTCCGCCCGCCGCGGCCCGCTCGCTCAGGAAGGTGGTGGGGATCGTCCAGAGAATGCCGACGGCCGAGATGGTCGACGCGGAGGTCAGGGTGATGCCCAGCATGACGACCCCCAGCGAGTTGAAGTGCGCCGCCAGTGCGAGGCCGATGCCGCCGATCAGGCACATGATCGCGAGGTTCGTCACGGGCCTCCCCCTGAGCGTGACGACATACGACCAGGTCAACAGGACGCAGGCGGAGGCGAGCGGCGGGATGGTGGCGAGCAGGCCGATTTCCGACAGCCGCAGGCCGTGGCCCCGCAGGATTTGCGGCAGCCACACTCCCACCCCATAGCCGCCCAGCACGAAGCCGCACTGAATGGCCGCCAGCATGAGAACGCGCGGGTCCTTCAAGGCGGAGGTCAGGTCTTTCTTGATGTGCTGACCCGTGCCTTCATTGAGCATCTGGGCGAGTTCGGTCCGCTCGTCCGGTGTCAGCCAGTGGGCGTCTTCCGGCTTGTTCCGCAGGACGGCGTACACGACGAAGCCGACGAGCACGGCCGGCAAGCCCTCGATGATAAACATGGCCTGCCAGCCATGCATCCCCGCGAATCCGCCCCACCGCAGAATGGAGGTCGACAGCGGCGCGCCGATGATCGCCGACAGCGGAATGCCGAGCGCGAACAGCGCCTGCACGCGTACTCGCTCCCGTGGCGGGAACCAGCACGAAAGAAACAGCGTGACCCCGGGAAAGAAACCGGCCTCGGCGACACCGAGCAGGAAGCGCATGATGTAGAAACTGGTCGGGCCTTGCACGAGCGAGGTCGCCGCTTCGGCGAGTCCCCACGTAATCATGATGCGGGCGAGCCAGCGCCGGGCCCCGTAGTGATGCAAGGCCAGGTTGCTCGGGATTTCAAAAAAACAATAGCCGGCAAACAGGATGCCGGCGCCCCATCCGAACTGCGCGGGCGTCAGGCGCAGGTCTGAGTTCATCGTCAGGGCCGCGTAACCGACGCTGGTGCGGTCCAGATAGTTGATGATGAACGCGACCAGAAGCAATGGCATGAAGCGCCACGTATTCTTGCGCAGCGCACTTCGCTGTATCTCGGTTCTTGCTTCCTGGGCCGTGTGAACGCCGTTTCGCCCGATCGATTCGACTTGCATCTTCCGTTCTCCGCTATTGCTGCGTCTTTTTCCTGGCGAGGCACACGACCGCTTGCGTTGCCGTGCGCTCCCGATGAAAGACTCTCCCGCTTGCCTGCTTGATGCAGTCCTGTACGAGTGGCGAGCGACGTTCTCTGGCCTGATTACGCGCCAGCGAGCGCTTGCGCGACCTGCTTGCCGAAAGCGCTGCAACCCATCGTGCCGCCCAGGTCCGCCGTGCGAGTCAGCGGGTTTTCGAGCGTGGCGTCCACGGCGGCTTCGATGGCCGTTGCGGCTGCCACGAAGTTCGCCAGCCGGCGTCGTTCGCCGATCCAGCGCATCAGCATGCCGACCGACAGCATCATCGAGGTCGGGTTGGCGGTGTCCTTGCCTTCGAGGTCGGGTGCGGAACCGTGCTGGGCCTGTGCGCAGCAGAGCGTTTCTCCGGCCATGACCGAGCCGGCCAGCCCGAGACTGCCGGACAATTCGGCCGCGAGGTCGCTCAGGATGTCGCCGTAGAAATTCGTCGCGACGATCACGTCGAAGCGTTCCGGCGAGCGCACCAGGTGCGCGGTCGAGGCGTCGATCAGAAGATCGTCGAATTCGACTTCCGGAAAATCCTTGCTCACGTTGCGCACGCATTCGAGAAACAGGCCGTCGGTCATGTGGAAGCTGTTGGCCTTATGAATCGCGGTGACGCGCCGCTTGCGCTTCATGGCCAGTTCGAAAGCGCGCCGCGCGATGCGCTCGCTGCAATGGCGCGTAATCTTGCGGACCGACAGCGCCATATCTTTCGACGGCATCATTTCGCCCCAGCCGAGATGCATGTTGCGATCGGGATAGAACCCCTCCGTCGCTTCGCGCATGATGACGAGATCCATCTGCCTGCCTTCGCGAAGGTTCGAGCTGAGAAACGGGCGCGTACGGGCCGGGCGGATATTCGCGTACAGATCGAGATCGCAGCGGAATGCCGCCGAGACATTGCGGCCGCCCTGATCCGGCGGCGGATAGTCGGCGTGCGAGATGGTGCCGAGAATCAGGCCGTCGTAGCCGGCGGCTTTTTCGAGTACTTCCGGCCTGAGGGTCGTGCCGTATTTTGCGAGGCTCGCGAAGCCGATGTCTTCGACGTCGTACTGCAAACGCAGATCGAACACGCGATCGGCCTGGGCGAGAACGGTCATGGAGGCGGCGATGATTTCGGGACCGATACCGTCGCCGGGACAAACGAGAATACGCATGGCGGATGTTGGCGCTCAGGGAGAGGGAGTCTGATGTTCGGCCGAGACGGGGCGCGTTTCGCCGCTGGCGACGAGCGTGCGGGTGGCATCGAGCCGCGCGTAAATCCAGAGGATCTTCATGGGATTCGTCTTCGACATGTTGCGAAAGCGATGCGGCACGTTCGGCGGAATAAAGGTCGTGTCGAGCGGCTTCAGACGGTATTCGAGCCCGTCGATGTCGAGGATTGCATCGCCCTCGACCAGCACCACGCTTTCCTCGCAGTTATGGCTGTGAAACGGGATTTCCATGCCCGGCTCGAACGACGTGTACCCGGTGATGAAGCTCGCGGACCCGACGTTCTTGCCGACGAGCGGCGTCGTGCTCGCGCCGCCGCCGCGATCGTAGCGCGGCAGGTCTTCGGGGCGCAGCAGGGCCGCGCCCGATGGTGTTTTGATGGTCATGATGTTCTCCTGAGGGTGGATCGGGCTCAGCGAGCCGGATTGATCCAGACGGTCTTGATGTTGGTGAATTCACGCATGCCGACGGCGCCGAGTTCGCGCCCGTAACCGGACTGCTTGATGCCGCCGAACGGCAGCCGCGCGTCGGACGCCACCACGCTGTTGACGAAAACGGCGCCCGCCTCGATCTTCCGCACGAGTTGCTGTGCCCGCGTCAGGTCGGTGGTCCAGAGCGCGGCGCCGAGACCGAACTCCGTATCGTTCGCCAGCGCGATGGCCGCATCGGTATCCTTGACCCGCATGACCGCCGCAACGGGGCCAAAGGTTTCCTCGCGAGCGGCGACCATGTCGGGCGTCACGTGGTCGAGAACGGTCGGCGCGTAGAAAAAGCCCTGGCCCGGCAGCGGCTGTCCGCCGGTCTTCAGCACGGCACCGGCGGCAACGCTCAGTTCAACCTGGCGATGCAGCTCGTCGCGAAGATTGGCGCGCGCGAGCGGCCCGATGGTTACGCTGCGATCGGTGGGGGCGCCGACTTTCAGTTGAGCCACGCCGGCGCAGAACAACTCGACGAAGCGATCCGCGACGGCTGCGTCGACGATGAAGCGCTTCGAGGAAATGCAGCTTTGACCGGTGTTCGAAAAGCGTGCCTTGACGGCCGCTTGCGCGGCGCGCTCCACATCCGCGTCCGCCAGCACGATGAAGGGATCGGAGCCGCCGAGTTCGAGTACCTGCTTTTTCATGGCGGCGCCCGCTTGCGAGGCGACGAGCTTGCCGACCGCGGTCGAGCCGGTCAGCGTGACCGCGGCGATTCGCGAGTCGCTAATCAGTGCCGCCACGTTCTCGGGCTGGATCAGCAGGGACGCAGCGAGTCCCGGCGGCACACCGGCATCGGCGAATACTGAGTTGATCGCCAGCGCGCATTGCGGCACGTTGCCGGCGTGTTTGAGGATGATCCCGTTGCCGGCGCAGAGCGCGGGCGCGGCGAAGCGGATGAACTGCCATATCGGGTAATTCCACGGCATGACCGCGAGCACGACACCCAGCGGGTCGTAGACGATCTGGCTGCCCGTGGCACTGGCGACCGGTTCGTCGGCGAGGAACTGCGCCGCGTTGGCGGCATAGAACCCGCAGGTCGCGGCCGACTTCTCGATCTCGGCTTCGGCCTCGACGATGGGCTTGCCCATCTCCAGCGTAATCAGTTGCGACAACGTTTCCTTGCGACGCAGCAGTACTTCGCCGATGCGCGCGACGACTGCCGCGCGCTGCGCGATCGGCACTTGCGACCACGGCCGCTGAATGGCGACGGCGTCGTCGAGCGCCTGTTCGATGCGGGCCGGCGAAGCGGCGTCGAACGTTGCCACGACGGATTCGGTGGCCGGATTCAAGGTGCGAAACATGAAGGTTTGCCTTTCGATGAGGGTTCCGTTTCCGTGCGTGCCGCGGGTTGCCGCACATGAAATCTGTTTGGTATTTTGTTTTTTTCAATATACCATTCGATTGGTCTTTTGAAGATGATTTGTACCACTGGGGTATACCCGTTCTATGGTCGATACGGTGCTATCGCGCAGAATATCCCAAGAAATATGCAGTAGAATGGAGGTGTATTGAAAGTCTGTTCGGTCGGCAAAGCGGTGAGAGAGGTATATTTATCAATCAAAATACCTGATAGTGACATGCTACAATCCCCGGCAAATCTATTACTCTGGACGACAGAATGAGCCGCCCATTAGCCGATGCGCTCGCGGCACATATTCATCAGCACATTCGCGTTGCCGGCATCGAACCCGGGACACGCCTGCCCGAGCGGACCCTCGCGGAGCAGTTCAACGTGTCGCGCTCGCCGGTGCGGGAAGCCTTGAAGCGCCTTGCGGTGCAGGAGATCGTCATGGCGCATCCCGACGGCGGCTATGCCGTCTCGGAAGCGGCATTCCGCAGGTCGGCCGACGCCGGTGAGATGGCCGCCGCCGGCGATGACGAAGCGGTCTATCTCGCGATCGCCGAAGACCGGCTGGCCGGCAAGCTGGCCGACCGCTTCACGGAAAACGCGTTGATGCGCAGTTACGGCGTGACCCGCGCGCAACTGAATGCGATCCTGCGCCGCATGGCGCAAGAGGGCTGGATCGAACGGCGGCCCGGGCACGGCTGGATGTTCCTGCCGATGCTGACTTCGGCCGAAACCTATCGGCAGGGCTATCGCTACCGGTTGCTGATCGAATCGGCCGGCATTCTGGAGCCGACTTTTCAGCTCGATCGCGAGGCGCTGCTGCAATGCCGTGCGGAGCAGGAGGCGCTCGTCAACGGTGAGGTGCGCACGGCTTCGCCCGCCGCGCTGTTCGACGCGAATAGCCGGCTGCACGAAACCATTGCCGCCTGCTCGGGCAATGCGTTCATTCTCGATGGCCTGCGGCGTCTCGACCGGTTGCGTCGCCTGATGGAGTATCGGAAAGCCGTCGATCGCAATCAGGCGGAGAGACGTTGCCGCGAGCACCTGATCTTGATCGATCTTCTGCTGTCCGACCAGCGCGAGGCCGCGGCCAATTTTCTCAAGATGCACCTTCACAACGCGGCCCGGGAAAAGGCCGGCGACTGATGCGATGCCGCGATCGCATGCCCGTGAGCGTACAGGCCGGGCGGCGGCGGGGTGATCGGAATTACACATAGTGATCGGCTGTAGCGACTTCCTCAATCCGGTTCGCGCCGCTACAGTCTTTTCGTGTGGTCAGCCCCGATGAGGGAGACCGTGTCATGTCTGTTTGTCATTGAATCAGGGTGCCTATGCCAGAGTCGACCGCTGTTTCCAATGGGCTGCCTTCAGCGTCGCCGTCGAATGTTTTCAGCGACGGGCTGGAGCGTGCCGTGCCATCCATGACCGGCGTGAATGCCGATGCCGTCGTCTCGTTTCTCGACGATGTCGAGGCCGCGGGTCTCGATCTGCACGGTTTCATGCTGAGCCGTGATGGCCGCGTCGTGGCGGAAGGGTATCGCTGGCCTTATCGGGCCGATCGCACGCGCATCATGCACTCGGCGACCAAGAGCTTTGTCGCGTCGGCAATCGCGTTCGCGCTTGCAGAGGGCCGACTCAAGCTGACCGACAAAGTCGTCTCGTTCTTTCCGGAGCTTTATGCCGGTCCCGTGGAAGGCCGGCTCGCGCAGATGACGGTCGAAGATTTGCTGACCATGCGCGCCGGGCATGAAAGCGAAACATCGGGCGCGGTGTGGCGCGTTCTGAATACCAGCTGGATCGCCGAATTCTTCAAGATTCCGCTCGCTCATGAACCGGGTTCGACCTTCGTGTACACGAGCGCGGCCAGCTACATGCTTTCGGCGATCCTGAGCTGTGTGACCGGTCAATTGGCGCACGACTATCTGAAGCCGCGTCTGCTCGAACCGCTAGGCGTGACGGGCGAAACGTGGGACGTCAGCCCGGACGGCATCAATCCCGGCGGCAACGGATTCTCGGCCAGGCTGGTCGATCTGCTCAAGCTCGGCATGCTGCATGCTCAGGACGGCGTGTGGAACGGGCAGCGCGTGCTGCCGGAAGATTGGGTGCGCGTGGCGACCCAGCCGCATGGCGAGCCCTTCAAATATGGTTATCACTGGTGGACCCGGCCGGACGGCAGCTATAGCGCAATCGGACGATTCGTGCAGATGGTGACGGTATTTCCGGAGCACAACGCGGCGCTTGCCGTGATGGGGGCGATCCAGGGCAGTTTCAGGCTCTTTCCTCATATCGAGCAGCATTTTCCCGCGGCATTCACGAATGGCGATACCGCGGCTTCTGCTTCCGCCTCGGCCGATAAGCGGCTTATCGAAAAGCTCGCGCACTGGCAGCACGAAGAGGCGCCGACTCTCTGGAAGGAGCCGCTCAGGAAATCCGCGACGGCGGCATGGACCGGCGCGCGACGCTTCGAGATCGAAGCGAATCGGTATGGTGTCGAAGCGGTCCAGTTCGCATGCTCGGACGATCGATGCTCCTTCACGCAGTTCGATGCGCGCGGGGCACACACGATCGTGGCCGGAATCGGGCATTGGATCGAAGGTCGAACCGATATGCCGGGCAGCGATCTGCACCACGGTTACGAGATGAATAACAGCGCGGTGGTCGCGCGCGCGACGTGGCTCGACGACAAGCGTTTGCAGATGGTCTGGATTTTCCCCGAGACCGCATTCCGCGATACCGTTGAAGTTCTGTTCGACGGCACCGGCATCACGGCTCAGAGGTCGGTCAATGTCAACGGCAGTTCGCTTCGGCATGACGAGCTGGTCGGCCGCGAAGCGCGGTAGACGATCCGGAGCGTGATGAGGTTCGCTCCGTTTTTTGCCGGCGTGGATCGTCCCGCACGGCGGGTCGAGTGCAAATTGCAGGTGGCTTTGAGGGATGCTGCGGGGCTTTGACGGGGCGGCCACTTTTATCGCAACCGGCGCGAGGTTGCATGGGTGGCGGGCGAGAACAGTCGCTTCGAAGTACTGCGAATGGACTGGGTGTGGTTTGGCGGGTGTTTGGGAGGCAACGGCTGGCGTCCGCCGCATTTCTTCAGATCAATGCTTCCGGAGTGCTGCCGATATTTTTCTCAGGCTCGATTCACCATAAAACTTCCAGGCGGAAGCTTTATGGTGTCTTCTTCTCTATGTACAGGCGCCTCATCCCGCATCCGGCGCAGCGCGCTTTCTTCTGGCAAAGAAAGCCGCTTGTGCTTCCTTCTGCGCGGCCGAGCCCCACAGCCGGCCCACTCCGCGAGCTTCCGCTTCGAGGCCGGTTGCGCGACCCTCGCGCAATCCGGTGCGCACTACCGATTTCAACTCGGCCAGCGCTTCGCCGGCATGCCGCGCGATCGCGTTCGCAAGCGTCAGCGCCTGATCGCGCAGCGTGTCCGCGTTGGCCACCTCGTTCGCCAAACCCGCATCGAGTGCCCACTGTGCCGATACGGGATCGCCCGTGAGCATCATTCGCATGGCGCGCGATGCGCCGATCAGCGCGGGCAGGCGCTGAGTTCCGCCCCATCCCGGGAAACTCGCCAGCGTGATTTCGGGCAGGCCGAGCCGCGCGGTGTCGGCGACGATCCGCAGGTCGCACGCCAGCGCCAGCTCGAGGCCGCCACCGAAGGCGACGCCGTTGATGGCGGCGATCGTCGGTTTGGCAAACGTCTCGATGCGATCGAAAATCGCCTGCCCCCAACGCATATGCTCGTAGGCGTCCGTGGGCGAGAAGTCGCGCTGCTCGTTGATATCCGCGCCCGCGGAGAAAGCCTTCGTGCCCGCGCCCGTCAGCACGACGACGCGCGTTTGCGCATCGTCGGCAAGGCGTGTCAGCGCGTCGTCGAGACTTTGCAGCAAAGGCTTGCTGAGCGCGTTCATGCGCTCGGGCCGGTTCAGCGTGAGTACGGCGACGGCGTCAAAGCGTTCCTGCGTGATCGTTTGCGTGGTCGTTTCCATGATGATTCACTCGCGTCGAGTCTTGTCGTGTTCTATCCGTTCGAGGTCTGTGCGAGCGAGCCTTGCGCGCCGCTTCCGCGTTGCCCATTCTGTTCCTTGATGCCGCGCAACGTCAGCAGTGCCTTGAGGAAATAGTAGTCGCCATAGATGACCGATTCATCGATGCCGAGGCCGTGCGGCAAATCCGCCGTGGCGTGCGCGAGAATCGGCGCGCGGTCGTCGCTCGCGAGGCAATCTTCGCACAGCGCTTTGAGCATCGCTTCGGCGAGGGCAAGATGGCGCGCATCGGAACTGAGTTCCCAGAGCCGGATGAGGCCATACGCGGTGATCGCGCCCGCCGACGAATCCTTGACCGGTACGCCGTCCGCAGAGTAATCCCACGGCGGAACGCGATCTTCCGGCAAGTGCTTTTCCACGTAGTCGGCAACGCGCTGGGCCGCCGCGAAGTACTCCTGCGAGCCGGTCATGTCCGCGAGCATCGCGAGGCCGGCGAGCGCCCAGCCCTGGCCGCGCGACCATGCGCTCGATGCGTCGAGACCCTGGTAGGTGTCGCCGGCAATCGGCGTGCCGTCGGCGGTATTGAACTTGTACACATGAAAGACCGAGCCGTCCTCGCGCTGATGGTTGGCGAGCGCCGTTTTCGTATGGCGCTGCACGACCTCGAGCAACTGCGCGTCGGCGCCATGATTGACGGCCCAGACGAGCAGCGGAAGATTCATCAGCGTGTCGATCAGGACCGAGCCCGACCAGTCTTCGCTGCCGAAGAAGCCCCAGCCCGGAATGAAGCCGCCTTGCGGATTGAACTGCCCGGCGAGGCTGTTGGCGGCGGTGAGCGCGGCCTTGAAGTAGCGCTCGTCGCCGGTGAGACGCCAGCCCTTGATCGCGCTCGGATAGAACATGAAGCCGAGATCGTGGTTGACGGGGTCCGACGCGCGCGGCAGCAGGCGCTCGGTGAACGACACCGCGGCCGCGAGCAGTGCGTCGCTCTTCTGTTCTTCGTAGCTGAGCCAGAGCAGGCCCGCCCAGAAGCCGCCGGTCCATACGCCGTCGGACGTCGTGCACCATTGCCCGGCCTCGGTGATATGCGGAAAGTCGCCGCCGCGGCTCGCCTGGGCGCGTACCTTGTTTACGGCCGCTTCGATGCCGTCGTTCAACCAACTGCTCATGTTTTCTCCTGTCATGGATATGCCCGGCGTAATGACTGAGCCAGGCAGGAATTTGACAACGTTGTCACTGTGCGTCAATTTGCCTGCGAAGGCAAGACCCAGTGGCAAGAGCCGGTAACGTGAAAATCTCATAAAGGCCCTTGATATAAGGCTATTCAGAGAAATGCCAGGGTTTACAGGGTGATCGAAATGAAAAAGAGTGGATTGACAACGATGCCAAATCGGGCCTATTGTTCTTGCAATCGTTGTCAGAGATGGATCAGGACGCGAGCAACGGACCGCGCATCGCGGCCGAATCGACAGCAAACCAGAACACAAGGAGACCGGAGATGGCCGGAACAACCCTTCCCATCAAGCGATGGTGGATCATCCTGCCCGTCGCGTTTATCACCTACAGCCTCGCGTATCTCGATCGCGCGAACTACGGTTTCGCGGCCGCCGCGGGCATCGACCACGATCTCGGCATCAGCCGCTCGACCTCTTCGCTACTCGGCTCGCTGTTCTTTCTCGGCTATTTCTTCTTCCAGATTCCGGGCGGCATGTACGCGGAACGACGCAGCGTGCGGCGCCTGATCTTCTTCAGCCTGATCGCGTGGGGCGGCCTCGCCGCGCTGACGGGCGTCGTCACCAGCGTGCCGATGCTGATGGCCGTGCGCTTCGCGCTCGGGATCGTCGAGGCGGCCGTGATGCCGTGCATGCTCGTGTACGTGTCGAACTGGTTCGTGAGGCGCGAGCGCTCGCGGGCCAACACGATCTTCCTGCTTGGCAATCCGGCGACCATCCTGTGGATGTCGGTCGTGTCGGGCTATCTCGTGCAGTCGTGGGGCTGGCGCGTGATGTTCATTGCGCAAGGCCTGCCGGCGGTGCTGTGGGCGTTCGTCTGGATTGCCGTCGTGCGCGACCGGCCTTCGCAAGTGGGCTGGTTGAGCGCCGAGGAAAAGGCCGCGATCGAGAACTCGCTGGCCGAAGAGCAGAAGGACCTCGCGCCGGTGAAGAACTATCGCGAAGCGTTCCGCACGGCCGCGGTGTGGAAGCTGGCGGGCGTGCTGTTCTTCCAGAGCCTCGGTTTCTACGGTTTCCTGTTGTGGCTGCCGTCGATCCTGCGGCACGGCGCGACGCTCAGCATGGTCAACACGGGATGGCTGTCGGCCGTGCCGTACTTCGGCGCCGTGGTCTGCATGCTGCCGGTCGCGTGGATGTCGGATCGCCTGCAGAACCGCAAGCTCTTCGTCGCGGTGCCGCTCGCGATCGCCTCGCTGGCGTTCTTCGCGCTGTACTTCGTGGGCGCGTCGAATTTCTGGCTGTCGTTCGCTCTGCTGACCGTTGCCGGTATCGCCATGTACGTCGTCTTTCCGCCGTTCTTCTCGATTGCGCCCGAAGTCCTGCCGCGGACCGTGGCAGGCGGTGCGTTAGCATTGATCAATAGCGTGGGCGCACTCGGCTCGTTCCTCGGCTCCTACGCGGTCGGTTATCTGACGGGGCTCACGGGCGACCCGGCCTCGTCGTATCTGTTCATGGGCGGCGCGCTGATCGTGGCCGTGTTGCTGGCGAGCAGCGTGAAGCGTGCTCACGCGGCGGCGTCGCTGCCGCTCGCGGCCAACTCCGCGCGCTAGGCCGATTTCAACAAGCGGATTTCAATCTATCGTTTTCTGGAGAAAACAATGCTCGAAGGTATGCGCATCGTCAGCTTTTGCCACTATCTGCAAGGGCCGGCATCGACTCAATATCTCGCCGACATGGGTGCGGACGTCGTCAAGATCGAGGCGATCGGCGGTGCCTACGAGCGGCACTGGTCCGGCGCGGGCGTGTTCGTCGAGGACGTCAGCGCGTTCTTTCTCTGCGCGAACCGCAACAAGCGTGTCATCGCGCTGAACCTGAAGTCGCAGGAAGGCCGCGAGATTGCGTTGAAGCTGATCGACGAGGCCGACGCCGTGGTCGAGAACTTCCGGCCCGGCGTGCTCGATCGCCTTGGCCTCGGCTATGACGCGGTGAAGGCGCGCAAGCCCGGCATCATCTACGCGTCGGCGAGCGGCTTCGGCGGTTCCGGCCCGATGCGCGACATGCCCGGCCAGGACCTGATGATTCAGGCACGCACCGGGCTCGTGGCCGCCTCGGGCGGCGGCGCGACGGCGGTCGGTGCGGCGATCTGCGACCAGCATGGCGGCGCGTTGCTCGCGATGGGCATTCTCGGCGCTTACGTGAAGCGCATGAAGACCGGCGAGGGCACGCGCGTGGAAGGCAACCTGTTCAACGCGGGCATCGATTTGCAGGCCGAAGCGATCACCAACTATCTGACCGCGGAGAAAAGCGCGGCCGTATTCGAGCGCGACGCGCATCTGTCGACGTGGTTCCATCAGGCGCCGTATGGCATCTATCGCACGGCGGACGATCGCGCGGTGGCGATCTCGCTGAACAATCCCGCGGTGTTTGCCGAAGCGCTCGACGACGATGGGCTGCGCGCGCTCGCGAACTGCAACCCCTACGAGGAGCGCGATGCCTACGCGCGTGCCACGGCGAACGCGGTGAAGCGCTACCGTCTCGATGCGCTGGCCGAAGCGCTCGATGCCAAGGCCATGTGGTGGGCGCCCGTGCAGGACTATAGCGACTTGCGCGACAACCCTCAGGCGCAGCACAACCGCGTGTTCGAAACGGTCGATATCAAGGGCGGCACGGCGACGCTCATCAATCATCCTCTGCGTTACGACGGAGAAGTGCCCGCGGTACGGCACCTCGCCATCGAGATCGGACACGATACGCAGCAGATTCTGCAAGAACTCGGCTATGGCGCCGACCGGATCCAGACGCTCGCCAACGAGGGCGTCGTGTCCGGACGCGGTCTCGCGAACACGAACGCGCCGGCCTGATGCCATCGGAGAGGCCAATGAGCGATTTCTATCTGAAGCCGGGCGATACCGTTTCGCTCGAACAACACGTCAGTGCCGAGGCAATTCGCGCATTTGCCGATGTCAGCGGCGACCACTCGCCGAACCACGTCGACGAACAGGCCATGGCCGCCAGCGCGTATGGCCGCGTGATCGCGCACGGCGCACTGATGGTGGCCTATATGTCGGCCTGCTCGACGGCGATCGTGGAGCGCGTGCAAGGCGTGCGCGAGCGCGAGACGCCGGTGTCGCTCGGCTACGACCGCGTGCGCTTTCTGAAGCCCGTTTTCGCGGGCGATACGCTCAGGCTCGACTATACGATTCGCGATGTCGATCCCGAACGCCGCCGCACGGTGGCCGAGATTCGCATCGTCAATCAGGAGGGCGAACTGGTGAGCGTGGCCGAGCATATTCTCAAATGGGTGGTGACGCCGTGAACGCAGCGAATCAGGACATGAGCATGGCAGGGCGCGACTTCGACGGCCTGAATGTGGGCGACTCGGTCGAGCTGGGCGGCTTCACGATCACCGATGCGAACATCGTCGCCTTCGCGGGCGTCGGCGGCGATTTCTACGAGGTTCATACCGACGACGAGGCGGCGCGCGCGCTCGGCTTCGAGCGGCGCATCGCGCATGGCCTGTTGATCGTCTCGCTGGTCGATGCGATGAAAATGCGTTGTGCGTGGCGCTTGCAGGCGGTCGCCACGCTTTCGCTGACGTGGGACTACAAGCAGGCCGTGCTGAGCGGCGACCGTATCACGGCCGTGATGCGCGTGGAATCGAAGCGCGAGACGAAGCGCGCCGACCGTGGCATCGTGGTGCTCGCGATCGACGTGTTCAATCAGCGCGGCGAGTGCGTGCAACAAGGCAGGACGACGACGATGATGGTCCGGCGCAGCGGACTATAAGGCAGCCTCGCGGGCCGTATGGTCCGCGCGCCGCGCAGCCGCGCGCTTGCTCAGGCGCGGCGTTTCTTCGAAGCGGCCGGCTGTCCCGTGGTGCCGCGAATGATGAGCCGTGCTTCGAGCTCGACGCGGTCGAGCGGCGACTTGCCCTCCAGCGTATCGATCAGAAAGCGCCCGGCCTGGGTGCCCATTTCAATGGCGGGAACCTGCATTGTCGTGAGCGGCGGGTTCAGATGCGCGGCGAAGTCGAGGTCGTCGAAGCCGGTGATCGACAGTTCGCGCGGCACGGCAATGCCCGCGCTCACGCATTCCGCGAGACAGCCGAACGCGAGAATGTCGCTCGTGCAGATGACGGCCTCGGGCCGCACGGCAAGATTCAGCAGCCGGCGCATGCCGTTGCGTCCGGCCGTAATCGAATAAGGCCCTTCGATGATGCGTTCCTGCGCGATCGTCAGGCCGCGTTCCTTCAATGCTTCCTCGACACCCTGGATGCGCGCGCGAACGCGGTCGTTGTCCTTGCGTACGCCGGTGAGCATCGCGATCCCGGTATGGCCGAGGCTCAGCAGATAGTCGGTGGCCTGCCGCGCCGCGCGCCGGTTGTCGAAGCCGACGCACGGATGCGCCGCTTGCCGCGTATAGACATAGGTGTTGATATACGGCACGTTGCGCAGGCTCAGGAATTCGTAGAGCGCGCGCTCGTGCGCATCGCCCACGAGCACCACGCCTTCCGCGCCGCGCTCGATCATCAGTTGCGTCTGCTCCAGTTCCTTGTGCGCGTCGAATCCCGAGGTCGTGACGATCAGCGAGTAGCCGTCGGCCGCGAGATCGCTTTCGAGCGCATTGGCGAGGCGGGCGTAGATCGCATGTTCAAGCGTGGGCAGCACGGCGCCGATCATTCGCGTGCGGCGCGAGCGCAGCGCCCGCGCCGCGTTGTTCGGGGTGTAGCCGAGCTTGCGCACGGCCGCGAGCACGCGCTGCACGACTTCATCGCGCACGACGTGCGGCGTGCGCAGTACGCGCGAAACCGTAGAGGCGGAACAGCCGGCCGCGCGAGCGACGTCGTTTAAACTAACCGGAGCCATGGAGCTTGCAATCGTTATCTGAATTATTGAGTGTCGCGTTGTGAATTGCCGCTCGTACCTGGGTACGCCGACACTCGGGCACTGACCTGTTGAAGGGTAACACGATAGCGTATGCGGGCGGCTACGCTCATCACTCTGTCAGTGACGACGTTTTCATTATTTTGCGGGTTTTTATGATCAGACTTTGCATCCTCGATTTCGACGGTACGCTGTGCGGCAGTCATGACGCCATTCGTCACTGCATCAATCTGACTTTCGATCACTATGGTGTCGAGCGGCCCGCACCCGATCGCCTCGAAGCCGCGATCGCGGCCGGTGTGGTGATGAGCGAAGCGATGTCGATGCTGACGGACGGGCGCCTCGGCACGGACGGAGCCGGGCAGTGGGCGGCGACGTATCGCGCGCTCTATCTGCAGCATGGTCTCGCTCACTCGTTTATCTTTCCGGACGTCGAGCGGACTTTGGCGGCTTTGAAGCAGAAGGGCGTGGCGATGGTGATCGCCAGCAACAAATCGGAAGCCGCGGTGCAACAGGCCATCGATCATTTCGGTATTGGCCGCTTTATCGATCTGCTCGTTTGCGATCCACCGGGCATCGCGAAGAAGCCCGATCCGGCGTGTTATAGCACCTTGATCGCGCCGGCGTTTCCCGATGTCTTGCCGGAGCAGATCGTCGTGGTCGGCGACACGCATGCCGATCTGGGGCTCGCGCGCAATATCGGCGCTCACGCGTGCTGGGCCGCTTACGGTTACGGAGATCGCGAGCAGTGCCAGCGAATGTCGCCGGACATGGTGCTCGAAGGATTCGGCGAGCTTGCCGAACGGCTGGACGTTTTCGTTTAGACGACGTGGCCGGCGCGCGGAATCCGTCCGCGCGCCGCGGATCGTTCCACGAGCCGGCAACATACCTAAGCAGTACTCCGCATATCGGTTTCACTCGCTGCACGGCTCGTGCGTGAGCAGCGGCTCGATCTCGATGCGGCGGCCCGTCACTTGCGCGGCTCGCACGTCTTAATGTGCCGATCATCGGGGGTGTAGCAGGCGGAAATCGTGGGACCGCCGGGCTTCCCATGGCCTTAGGTGTTTATACCAATGCCGGTTTTGATATGAGAAAGAGCGAATATTTCATTAGAAGGATATCGCGTTTATCCCTAGACTAAGCCGAACATTGAATCCCACACCACGCACCCATGTCGGCAACCAAACCCAAACTACGCTCCCAACAGTGGTTCGGCACCACGGATAAAAACGGCTTCATGTACCGAAGCTGGATGAAGAACCAGGGCATTCCCGAGCACGAATTCGACGGCAGGCCGATCGTCGGCATCTGCAATACGTGGTCGGAGCTGACGCCCTGCAACTCGCATTTCCGCAAGCTCGCCGAACACGTGAAGCGCGGCATCTACGAGGCGGGCGGCTTTCCGGTCGAATTCCCGGTGTTCTCGAACGGCGAATCGAACCTGCGCCCCTCGGCCATGCTCACGCGCAATCTCGCCGCGATGGACGTGGAAGAGGCGATTCGCGGCAACCCGATCGACGCCGTCGTGCTGCTGTGCGGCTGCGACAAGACCACGCCCGCGCTGCTGATGGGCGCGGCGAGCGTGGACGTGCCGGCCATCGTCGTGACCGGTGGCCCGATGCTGAACGGCAAGCTCGAAGGCCAGGACATCGGCTCGGGCACGGCGGTGTGGCGGCTGCACGAATCGCTGAAGGCGGGCGAGATCGACCTGCATCATTTCCTCGCGGCCGAAGCGGGCATGTCGCGCTCGGCGGGCACCTGCAACACGATGGGCACGGCCTCGACGATGGCCTGCATGGCCGAATCGCTCGGCGTTTCGCTGCCGCACAACGCCGCGATTCCCGCCGTCGATGCGCGCCGTTACGTGCTCGCGCATATGTCGGGCATCCGCATCGTGCAGATGGCGCTCGAAGACCTGACGCTCTCGAAGATCCTCACGCGCGAAGCGTTCGAGAACGCGATTCGCACCAATGCGGCGATCGGCGGCTCGACCAATGCGGTGATTCACCTGAAGGCGATTGCGGGCCGCATCGGCGTGCATCTCGAACTCGAAGACTGGCAGCGGATTGGCCGCAATACGCCGACCATCGTCGATCTTCAGCCTTCTGGCCGCTTCCTGATGGAAGAGTTCTATTACGCGGGCGGCCTGCCGGCGGTGCTGCGCCGGCTCGGCGAAGCGAACCTGCTGCCGCATCCGGGCGCGTTGACGGTCAACGGCAAATCCCTCTGGGACAACGTGCGCGAAGCGCCCAACTACAACGACGAGGTGATCCGCCAGATCGACAATCCGCTTATCGCGGACGGCGGCATCTGCATCCTGCGCGGCAATCTCGCGCCGCGCGGCGCGGTGTTGAAGCCTTCGGCGGCTACGCCCGAGCTTTTGAAGCATCGCGGCCGTGCCGTCGTGTTCGAGAACTTCGATCACTACAAGGCGACGATCGGCGACGAATCGCTCGACGTCGACAAGGACTCGATTCTCGTGATGAAGAACTGCGGTCCGCGCGGCTACCCCGGCATGGCCGAGGTCGGCAACATGGGCTTGCCGCCCAAGCTGCTGCGCCAGGGCGTGAAGGACATGGTGCGGATTTCCGATGCACGCATGAGCGGCACGGCCTACGGCACGGTGGTGCTGCACGTCGCGCCCGAAGCGGCGGCCGGTGGACCGCTGGCGGCGGTGCGCAACGGCGACTGGATCGAACTGGACTGCGAAGCGGGGCGCCTGCATCTCGACATCAGCGACGAAGAACTGAAGCGCCGCTTGAGCGACGTCGATCCCGCCGCCGCGCCCGGCGTGGCGGAGCAACTGGGCAAGGGCGGTTACGCGCGCCTCTATGTCGATCACGTGCTGCAAGCCGATGAGGGCTGCGATCTCGACTTTCTCGTCGGCAAGCGCGGGTCGGCTGTGCCGCGCCACTCGCATTGACGGATTTAAAAAACTAATCAGGGCGATCCGGCTCGCCGGCTGACGCCCGCTCGAAGGCCGTGCGCGACGCGGCCATCCGCGTGCCCGACGCGCCAGCCGGCGGCGCGGCACGACGTCGGCTGGCGAGCGCAATCAAGGAGACAGTATGACGAACGCGTTGCAATCCGGTGAGGCGGTCGCGCCAGCGGCCGCCGAAAGCGGAGAGGAAAAGCAGATCGTCGGCCATATCGCGCGCCGGCTCGTGCCGTTTCTCGCGCTGATCTACGTGGTCGCGTATGTCGATCGCACGGTGGTCGGCTTCGCGAAGCTGCATATGAACGCGGCCGTGGGCCTGTCCGATGCCGCCTATGGACTCGGCGCGGGCCTCTTCTTTATCGGCTATTTCCTCTGCGAAGTACCGAGCAATCTCGCGCTCGCGCGCTTCGGCGCGCGCGTATGGTTCGCGCGAATTCTCTTCACGTGGGGCGTGATCACGATGGCGATGGCGCTCGTGAGCGGCCCGACCAGTTTCTATGCGCTGCGCTTTCTGTTGGGCGCGGCCGAGGCCGGGCTCTATCCCGGCATTCTGTATTTCCTCACACACTGGTTTCCGATGCGCCACCGCGCGCGCGTGATCGGTCTGCTGGTACTCGCTCAGCCCATCGCGGGCATCGTTACCGGCCCGATCGCCGGCGCGCTGCTCGAAACGCACGGCTTTCTCGGCATGTCGAACTGGCAGACGCTGTTCGTCGTGAGCGGCTTGCCTGCCGTGCTGCTGTGCATTCCCACGCTGCGTCTGTTGCCGGAGTCGCCCGCGCACGCGCATTGGCTCGGCGAAACCGAGCGCCGCTGGATCGAGCGCGAGCTTGCCGCCGACCAGCGCGCCTACCAGCTCGACACGCATCGCAATCCGTTCAGTGCGCTCAAGGATCACCGCGTGCTGCTGCTCGCGCTGCTGTTCCTGCCGTTTCCGCTGTGCATCTATGGTTTGTCGCTCTGGTTGCCGACCATCATCAAGGCGTTCGGCGTGAGCGATTCGACGGCGGGCCTGCTTTCCGCCGTGCCGTATCTGTTCGCGGTGGTGGGGCTGCTCGTCGTGCCGCGTCATTCGGACAGGCATCGCGAACGCTACGGCCATATCGTCGTGGTCTCTGCCGCCGCGGCGCTGACGATGGCCGCAAGCGCATGGTTCCGCGCGCCGGCGCTGCAACTGCTGTTTATCTGCCTGACCGCTTTCTCGATCTATTCGATTCAGGCCGTGGTCTGGGCGCTGCCCGGCGAGTTTCTGACGGGCGCGAGCGCGGCCGTCGGGATCGCGACGATCAATTCGCTTGCCAATCTCGGCGGCTATTTCGGCCCCTATGGCATCGGGCTCATCAAGGACGCAACGGGCAGCCTCGCGGCCGGCCTATACTTTCTCGCGGCCACGCTCGTGTTCGCGGTGCTCGTGACGTTCGCCGTGCGCGCGGCGTTGCGCACGCCGCCGCGTGCCGCGAGCGGGTCGTGAAAGCGTGGACGCTGATTCTTTCTCAAGCAGGACTGACGATATGACTACGAGCCGTACGCCCCGTTATCAGGGCATTTTCCCCGTCGTGCCGACAACCTTTACCGAAACCGGCGAACTCGATTTGCGCAGCCAGAAGCGCGCCGTCGACTTCATGATCGACGCGGGCTCGGACGGGTTGTGCATTCTCGCGAATTTCTCGGAGCAGTTCTCGCTCTCGGACGACGAGCGCGAGATCATCACGCGCAGCGTGCTCGAACACGTGGCGGGCCGCGTGCCCGTGATCGTCACGACCACGCACTATGGCACGAACGTGGCCGCCGCGCGCAGCAGGCGCGCGCAGGAGCAGGGCGCGGCGATGGTCATGCTGATGCCGCCGTATCACGGCGCGACCTTTCGCGTGCCCGAGCCGCAGATTTACGACTTCTACGCGCGCGTGTCCGACGCGATCGACATTCCGATCATGATCCAGGACGCGCCCGCGAGCGGCACGGTGCTGAGCGCCGCGTTCCTCGCGCGCATGGCGCGCGAGATCGAGCAGGTCTCGTACTTCAAGATCGAAACGCCGGGCGCGGCCAACAAGCTGCGCGAACTCATCAGGCTCGCCGGCGAGGCAGCCGAAGGACCATGGGACGGCGAAGAAGGCATCACGCTGCTCGCGGACCTCAACGCGGGCGCAACCGGCTCGATGACGGGCGGCGGCTTTCCGGACGGCATTCGCCCGATTATCGAAGCGCATCGCCAGGGCCGCACCGACGAAGCCTTCGCGCTCTATCAGAAGTGGCTCCCGCTGATCAATCACGAAAACCGCCAGGCGGGTCTGCTCGCCTGCAAGTCGCTGATGAAGGAAGGCGGCGTGATCGACTGCGAACTGCCGCGTCATCCGCTACCCTCGATGCATCCCGAGACGCGCAAGGAACTGGTCGATATCGCTCGCCGGCTCGACCCGCTCGTGCTGCGCTGGGCGAAATAGCCCGGTAGCGATCCAGTTCCAGTCAGAATAACAAGGTGACGGAGACACTCATGAATGCGTCGTACAAGCTGGGTATCGTCGGCGTCGGCAAGATCGCGCGCGACCAGCACCTGCCCGCCATCGCCGGCAATGCGGGCTTCGAGCTCGTGGCCAGCGCGAGCCGCAATGCGCAGGTGGAGCGCGTGCGCAACTACACCGATATCGGCGCGCTGCTGGCCGCCGAGCCCGACCTCGACGCCGTCTCGCTCTGCGCGCCACCCCAGGTGCGTTATGCGCAGGCGCGCGCCGTGCTCGAAGCAGGCAAGCATGTGATGCTCGAAAAGCCGCCGGGCGCGAGCGTGAGCGAAGTCGAGGCATTGCGCGAGCTGGCGCAAAAACGCGGCCGCACGCTGTTCGCCACCTGGCATTCGCGCTGTGCGAGCGCCGTCGAACCGGCGCGCGCGTGGCTCGCCGGGCGAACGCTTCGCGCCGTGCACGTGCGCTGGAAGGAAGACGTGCGCCGCTGGCATCCGGGCCAGCAATGGATCTGGGAGCCGGGCGGGCTCGGCGTGTTCGATCCGGGCATCAACGCGCTCTCGATCGTCACGCGCATCTTGCCGCGCGAGGTGCTGCTGCGCGGTGCGGCGCTGCATGTGCCGCGCGACTGCTCGACGCCGATCGCCGCCGAACTCGATTGCATCGATACCGACGGCGTGCCGGTGCGCGCCGAATTCGACTGGCGCCACGGCCCTGTCGAGCAATGGGAAATCGATGTCGAAACGACCGACGGTCTGCTCTCGATCGCGGCGGGCGGCAAGCGCCTGGCCATTGCGGGCGAGCCGGTCGAGCTCGAAGCCGAGCGCGAATACGCGGCGCTCTACGAGCGCTTTCACGAGCTTATCGCGCAGGGCATCGACGACGTGGACGTGCGTCCGTTGCGCCTCGTCGCCGACGCGTTCCTGCTCGGCAGGCACGTCGAGGTCGAGGCCTTCGGTCACTGAACGCTTGCCGTGCGCTACCATGCGGTGCGGCCGATTCCGGTGCGGCAAGCGCGGTCCGAGTTAACTGCGACGGCGCGCATGAAGCGCCCGGGTGATTCACTACGGTTCCCTAACCATTTCGGCGCGGCCTTGCGCGGGTCTCGCGAAGATTATTCGAGAAGATCATGAGCGACCTACCCATTCTCGAAATGACCGGCATCGACAAGACGTTCCCGGGCGTCAAGGCGTTGCAGCAGGTCGATTTCCGGCTTTTCCCCGGTGAGATTCATACGCTGATGGGCCAGAACGGCGCGGGAAAATCCACGCTCATCAATGTGCTGACCGGCGTGTTTCCGCATGATCTCGGCGAGATTCGCCTTGGCGGGCGGCCGGTCCGCTTCGCCGCGCCGCTCGAAGCCGAAGCGGCCGGCATCCAGACGCTCTACCAGGAAGTGAATCTTTGTCCGAACCTGTCGGTGGCCGAAAACATCTTTGCCGGCCGGCATCCGAAGAAGCGCGGAACGATCGACTGGAAGGCGATCAATACCAAAGCGCGCGAGGCCCTGGCCGCGCTGGATCTGTTCGTCGACGTCACGCGTTCGCTGGACTCCTATCCGATTGCGGTTCAGCAGATGGTGGCGATTGCGCGCGCCGTGTCGGTTGACGCGAGCGTGCTGATTCTCGACGAACCCACTTCGAGTCTCGACGACGGCGAAGTCGCGCGGCTTTTCGCCGTGCTGCGCCGCTTGAGGGAAGCGGGCATGGCGATTCTGTTCGTGACGCACTTTCTCGAACAGACCTATGCGGTATCGGACCGCATTACCGTGATGCGCAATGGCACGCGCGAAGGCGAGTATCTGGCCAAAGACTTGCCCGTCGACGTACTGGTGGCCAAGATGACCGGCCGCGAAGGCGCGAACGAGGCGCTCAAGGCCGATGCGTCGGACACTGCACGTTCGGCGAGCGCGGCCGCGCCTTTCCTTTCCATGCAGGGAGTAGGGCGGCGCGGGCTGATGAGTCCCGTCGATCTCGACGTATGCCCCGGCCAGATCGTCGGCCTTGCGGGACTGCTCGGCTCGGGCCGCACCGAGACCGCGCGGCTGGTGTTCGGCGCCGAACGCGCGGACACCGGAACGATGCGGATCGACGGGCACAGCGTGAAGCTCGCTTCGCCGCGCGACGCGGTGCGCCACGGCATCGCCTGTTGTCCCGAGGACCGCAAGAAGGAAGGCATCGTCGCCGCATTGTCGATCCGGGAGAACATCATCCTGGCATTGCAGGCGCGACGCGGCTGGTGGCGTCTGCTGAGCTACGCCCGCCAGCGGAAAATGGCCGAGCAGTACATCGCGCAACTCGGCATCAAGGCACACGACGCCGAGCAGCCGATCGGGCTGCTGTCGGGCGGCAATCAGCAGAAAGTACTGCTGGCGCGCTGGCTTGCCACGGAGCCCAAACTCCTGATTCTGGACGAGCCGACACGCGGCATCGACGTGGCCGCGAAGTTCGAGATCATGGACCGCGTGCGCTCGCTGTGCGCGAAAGGCCTCGCGATTCTGTTCATCTCCTCTGAAATGAGCGAAGTGGTGCGCGTCAGCCACAAGATCGCCGTTTTGCGCGACCGGCGCAAGGTCGCCGAGATTGCCGGCGAACATCTTTCGGAGGACCAGGTGTATCAACTCATTGCAGGAGGTCAGTCATGAAACGGCTCCACGCGCTGGCGCGGCATCAGTTGCTCTGGCCCGCCCTCACGCTGATCCTGCTGATTCTTCTCGACGTTGCGCATCGCGCGAGTTTCCTTTCCCTGACGATTCTCGACGGCCATCTTTTCGGCGCACCGATCGACATCCTCAATCGTGCCGCCCCGCTCGTGATCGTCTCGCTCGGCATGACGCTGGTCATCGCGACGCGCGGCATCGACATCTCGGTCGGGGCGACGGTGGCGATGGCCGGCGCGGCTGCCGCGGTCATTCTCGAAGCGGACCCGTCGCGCGTCGGCATGGCGCTTGGCGCGGCGCTCGCCGTCGGGCTGCTGGCCGGGATGTGGAACGGCCTGCTGGTCGCGTTCGTCGGCATGCAGCCGATCATCGCCACGCTCATCCTGATGGTGGCCGGGCGAGGCGTGGCGCAACTGCTGACCGGCGGGCAGATCATTCCCATCGGCGCGGAAGGCTACCTCAGGCTCGGCGACGGCTATCTGGCGATGGTGCCGTGCTCGGTCTGGATCGCGCTCGTCGTCAGCGTGGTGCTCACGCTGCTCGTGAACCGCACGGCGCTCGGACTTTTCGTGCGCGCCATCGGCATCAACCCCGTTGCAACGCGGCTGGTCGGGCTGCGCTCCAGCGCGATCGTGTTCGGCGTGTATGTGATCTGCGGGTTGATGGCGGCGGTGGCCGGGATCATCATCAGCTCGAACGTGCGGAGTGCTGATGGAAACAATGCCGGGTTGCTGCTCGAACTCGATGCGATCCTGGCCGTGACGCTCGGCGGCACGTCGCTGCTGGGCGGGCGCTTCAGCCTGGGCGGCACGGTGCTCGGGGCCCTGATTATCCAGACGCTGACGTATACGACCTATTCGATCGGCGTGCCGCCCGAGGCCACGCTCGTCGTCAAGGCGGTCGTGGTGATCGTGGTCAGCGTGATCCAGTCGGAAGCCGCGCGGGCGATGCTGCTCAAACCGATGAAAAATCTTTTTTCCCCGGCGCGCCAGTGCGCATCCACCGGAACGAGCACATCATGAGAAAGTTGACTGGCCGGCTGGCCGATCCGAGAACCTTGCCCATTGTCGCCACGATCGTGCTGTTCGTCGCGCTGTTCGGCTTTGGCTCCGTCATGTACACCGGATTCTTTTCGATGCAGGTACTCACGGGCCTGCTCGTCGACAACGCGTTCCTGCTCGTCGTGGCTATCGGCATGACGTTCGTGATCCTGTCGGGGGGCATCGACCTGTCGGTCGGGGCGGTGGTCGCGTTGACCACGATACTGTGCGCGGTGGGCGCGGAGTGGCTGCATTGGCCCATCTGGATCGTCGTGCCGATCGTGCTCGTATTCGGCACGCTGTATGGCGCGGCGATGGGAGTGCTGATTCACTTCTTCCGTCTGCAGCCGTTCATCATCACACTGGCCGGGATGTTTCTTGCGCGCGGCGCGTGCTTTCTGATTACGACACAGTCCATCACGATCAACGAGCCGACTTTCCATGCGGTTGCGTCATTGAGCCTGCCGCTGGGCGGCGGTTCCCTGAATGCGGGGGCGCTGATCGGCATCGCGGCGCTCGTCGTCGCGATTTTTATCGCGCACTTTACGCGCTTCGGGCGCAACGTCTATGCGATCGGCGGCAATGAGCGTTCCGCGTTGCTGATGGGCTTGCCGGTCGCGCGAACGAAGATCGCCGTCTATGCGTTGAGCGGTTTCTGCGCGGCGCTCGGCGGCGTGATCTTTACGCTGTACGTGCTCTCGGGCTACGGGCTTCAGGCGCAGGGCATGGAACTCGACGCTATTGCCGCGACGGTGATCGGCGGAACGCTATTGACGGGGGGCGTCGGCTACGTCATCGGTTCGCTTTTCGGCGTCGGCATTCTCGGCACGATTCAGACGCTGATTACTTTCGACGGAACGCTGAGTTCGTGGTGGACGCGCATTGTCATCGGCGCACTGCTCTGCGTGTTCTGCCTTCTGCAACGGATGATCGAGCGACAGGCGGGACGCCGCCGCACGGGCGGCGCCGGTCTGGGGCCCCGCTCGAAAGAGCCGTCGAACGGCGGGCAGCGCAGGCCGGAGCAGCATGGCGGCGGCGATCCTGTCACGATGGTCTGAGCGTTTCCGGTTGCCATCCAGTCTGTCTGATCGGGGAGAGGAACGTGCTCGATACATGGGAAGCGGATTTACGAGAACCTGTCTTCGTGAAGGCCGCGAGCCTCGGTGGCCCGATTGCGGCGCAGCGGAGAGGATGCACCGGCAAACGATGCTTTCGAACGCTTATCTGCGGCTCGGCATCGAGGCGGGGCCGCACGGCGGCATCACGCAACTGGACTGGCATGACCGGGGCATCTGGACACCCGTTTTTCGACGGGCGGAACGATCGGGTCATATGCCGGCTCGTGGGCTATCGTGTCAGCCGTTGATTCGGATAACGAAGCCGGGAAAGGTACTCGGGGCTTCGAGGAAGTCGTCGGGGGTGCGGCTGACCGGTGTCGGACGACCGTTTCCGCTTGCCTACGTCGTGCTCGCGGATGACTGGAACGTCGAATCCGCCGACGAGCGAACCGCCCGTCTCAAGACTGAAGTTGCCGGTTCCTGTCGGGCGATCCAGACCTACGAGCTTGATGGGCCGACATTGGCCATCACCGTGGAACTCGAGAATTGCGGCCGTGCGCCGCTACAGTGCGGAATCGATATCAGGCCTGTCCTGACGCGGGATCTCGATACGCGCATTAGCGCACCAGCAGGCGGAATCTGGCTGGCCGGAGAAAGCGGCCATGCGCCGAGGCTCGTGCCGACGCCGGTGGCCTGGCAGTTCGGAGTGACGCACCATTTGCCGGCGACAAAGATCGATCACACGTTTACTCGCTGGGGCGGGAGAGCGCTGGTTGAATGGCCTGCGCGCCAGTTTTCTCTCGCGATCGTGGGCAATACGGACTGTTATCGGCTTCGCGCGCATCCGCAGGAAGATTCGTTTTCGTTTCAGGTGGTCAATGACCAGTCGGAACACAACTGCATTCAGGACGGCGATAACGTGTGCGGGCTGACGGTTCTCGGCGCGGGAAAGACGCTGACGCGCCGGGTCAGTTTCACGGTCGAACGTCTTGTGTCCTTGACCCGGGCCACGCGCCCGTCATACGCGTCGTCGTGAGATCAATGGGCAAAAAAGCGGGAAAAACATGAACAAGGCTGCCTTCTGGGGAACACTCCCCGATGGACGAAACGTGCGAACGCATCTTCTTGCAAATTCGCAGGGAGGTTGTGTACGGATCAGCGAACTTGGCGCGGCGCTCGTATCGTGGCTCACGCCGGACAGGACCGGCCGATGCGCGGAGATCCTGCTCGGGCACGATACGCCGGCGGAGTACCTGGCCGCGGGTGCTTATATGGGCGCGCTCGTGGGCCGTTGGGCTAACAGGATCGCAGGTGCCAGATTCGCACTTGACGATATCGACTACAGGCTCACGCCAAACGAAGGGCAGAACCTGCTGCATGGTGGTGCCGGCGGGTTTCACGCCAGGTTGTGGACGGCCGAATACGAGGGGCAATCCCTGGTCATGCGGCTGGAATCGCGTGAGGGAGAAGAAAGTTTTCCGGGAAACGTGCAGGTCGAGGTGCGTTATACGTTGAGTGAAGATCACGCACTGACTATCGAATACACCGCCCATACCGATCGCGCGACTCCGTTGAACCTGACCAGTCATCCGTATTTCAATCTGTCGGGACGGCATGATGGCGATATTCGCAATCATCGCCTGACCATAGATTCCGGTGAGTACTTTGAAATTGACGAGGAACTGATTCCGCAACGGCGTGCATTCGTGGAAGGCAGTCCGTTCGACTTTCGCGAGGGCGCGACGATCGGTTCGCGGCTGGACGCGTCGAATCGGCAACTGGAACTCGCCTACGGTTTTGACCATTGCTATGTGCTTGATCGCGCGGGGAACGAGCAAGCGGACTGGACCCGCAAACCGCGTACCGTAGCGAAGGTGGTCGAACCCGAAAGCGGGCGTGTGCTTTCGGTCGAGACTGACCAGCCAGGGCTGCAGTTCTATAGCGGAAACCGGCTCGAAGGAGTACGAGGGAGAGACGGCTCGACATACAGGCGGAATTCCGGACTCTGCCTCGAAGCCGGCGGCTTTCCGAACCAGATCAATATGCCCGATCGTGAGAGCATGATTGTGACGAGCGAGAAGCCTTATAGGCAGGTCACGGTCTATCGCGCTGGCGTGATGGAGTAGGGCGCGCAAATTGGCGCCGGAGACATAACGAGTGGGGCGGCTTGCGACTGCATGCAGCGAATGCGAGAAGTCTCGGTGCAGGAAGTCAACCTGCCGCCCACTTTGGCCACGCGAAACCCTTTCGCGTGTTCGGCGCTTTACCAGCGATGGTGAACATGAGGCGCAATATGGCGCTCGTAGACTTCCCGCGCACGTCGCATGGCCTCTTCGGACAGTGAAGCGAGGCTTGCCGCCGAGACATTCGACGCCGCCTGAGCTGCGTTCTTGCTGCCCGGAATAATGACCGAGACGGCCTCTTCCATGAGAATCCAGCGCAGAGCCAGTTGTGCCATCGATGCCTCTACCGGTACGAGGCCGCGCAGTTCGTCGACCGCTTTCAACGCGACGTCATAGGGTACGCCGGAGAACGTTTCGCCAACGTCGAATGCCTCGCCATGGCGATTGAAGGCGCGATGGTCGTCGGGCGCGAAAACGGAATCGGCGGACATCTTGCCTGTGAGCATGCCGCTCGCGAGCGGTACTCGCGCAATGACCGCGATGTTCTTCTTTTGTGCCTGATCGAAGAACAGACCGGCGGGACGTTGACGGAACATGTTGTAGATAATCTGCACCGAAACCACATTGGGATATTCGATCGCCTTCAGTGCTTCTTCCACTTTTTCGACCGACACGCCGTAGAAGCGGATCTTGCCGGCAGCGACGAAGCTCTCCATCGCGTCGAACACTTCGGGGCGGTAATAGACTTCGGTCGGCGGGCAATGCAATTGCACGAGGTCGAGCGTGTCGACGCCGAGATTCGACAGACTCCGGTCGATAAAGCCTTCGAGCGCCTGCTTGTTCATATAGCCGCTGGTCACGTGCGGGTCGAGCCGGCGGCCGAGCTTGGTGGCGACGATGGGACGTTCGCCACCCCGCTGCCGCAATACGTCGCGAATGATTCGTTCCGAGCGGCCGTCGCCGTAGACGTCGGCGGTGTCGATGAAATTGACGCCGTTATCGAGAGAGGCGTTGAGCGCGGCCTTGGCATCGTCTTCCGCGACATCGCCCCACGAGCCGCCGATCGCCCATGCCCCAAAACCGATTTCCGACACGTCCCAGCCCGTGCGGCCGAATTTTCTTTTCGAAAGCGTCATTGAAGTACTTGTCCTCTATTTATGAAGTGACGTCGCAGGCGTTGCAATTGCCTTTGCATAAAGGTCGCCGTTCTCTTCGTAGTGTAACAGGCAGAGCGATAGATACGGAGTGACTGAATATCTGACTGGCATGAATTGAAATGAGCCTGGAAATAGGCTTTGATTTTGCGTAGTGAATATCTTGAGCCATTCGCAAAAGAATTATCTGTCCACTTCATAACTTGGTCACCTGAAATCTCTAATTTCATTTGTGCTGTACTCCTTCAACTAATGAGAGCCTGAATGACAAAGATCAAGTGGAATCATGCAGCAGCCCTCGCATTCTTCGCGGCGTCCCAGGTCGCCCACGCCGGCGCACCGAGCGTCGGCAGCCGCGAATACAAGGTACTGCTTATGCCGTCCGCATTCGACAGTTCTCCCGTCGATACCGCCAACCGCTTTCTGACCGACCTGCAGGCGAGCCTCGCGGCCAATGGTTTCGACAGCACCGTGAAGAAGAGCTTCAAGGCCGACCACGACCGCACCGTGCTGTACTACGATTCGCCGGGCACCTGCGTCGTCAGGCAGACCGGCTATTCGATGCGTGAGCGCGACGAAAGCGGCGATCGCAAGATCGAGTTGAAGTTCGGTTCGCCGAACGAAAGCACGTCGGCCAATACCGATGTCACCGGCAGTTCGTCGAAGGCAAGCAGCAAGCTCGAAGATGACATCACGCCGCCGTCGAACGAAACCTTCTCGCATTCCACGAGCGAGCCGCTTTCGGATTCGAAGAACATCAACCACCTCAGCGATATCAACGATCTGTTCCCGACTACGCACGCGTTCGACAGCATCAGCTCGCAGCCGCTTGTGCCGGTGAGCGGTCTGTCGATCCATGAACTGACCTTCGATGGCCCCACCAGCGATATCGGTCAGGAAGATGCCGACTTCACGATGACCGTTTGGTATGCGAATGGCTCGACCACGCCGGCACTTGCGGAAATTTCGTTCGAAGTCGACGTGAGCGACAAGGGTGTGTTTACCGACAAGGTCACTGCGCGCTCGCAGCTGATCTTCAACACGATTCAGGGCATGACGAACTGGGTGCAGTCGCCGAGTTCGACGAAAACGGCCTGGGTCTACAAGTACCAGCCGAGCTTCTGTAGCCAGTAACGTTCGTGGCGGCACCGCGCTGGCGTATTGCGATAGCCGGTGCGGTGCGATTCAGAGGTGGATACGGAGGTCGTTGCAGAGGTGCAGTGGTGCAGAGACGGATCAATGCAGCGTATCGAGCCGTCGCGTCCAGAGCGACGCAAACGCTACGTCCGACGCGTGGCGGGACGCTGCGCGAGCACGCCGGCCATCAGTGTTCGCCGAACAGTGCGTTAAAACGCGAGAGCACTTCGGTTCGCGATTTCGTGTTGCCGCCGCCATCCTGCTGCAGCAGCTTGAGGTCTTTCAGACGCTGGCGCGGCGTGTCGATGTCGTCGCGCGCGTCCGCCTGCGCGTGCGACGATTTGAGGATCATCATCGGACGCGGCGCGATCACGGTGCCGCTGCTCGGGAAGATCACTTTCACCGATTCGCCGTTGGCCGCCGCGCCGTAGGCGACATAGTCGACCGCGCCGAACACCGCGGATTTCGCGCCCTGCAGAACCGGGTTGATCGCCTGCGCGTTCGGCCCGAGCATGACCATGCCGTTCTTGTGCAGATTGTCGAACAGCGTCCATGCGGCTTCGCCGAGACGCGCCTGCAAGCCGCCGCCGAGGTTTTCGTTGCTGGTGATGCCCCAGCAGGGGCCGGACATGTCGCCCGACGCCATGCGCGTGATGCTATGGGTCTGTCCGTTCGACAACGATGCGTGGGTGAGGTATTCGAGTCCGCTATCGAGAATGCCGTAGAGCGTGACCGAGGAACCGGAGATGGCTGCCGTTTTGCTGGCGTGTGCGCAGGCATCGAGAATTACGTGGCTGGCGGTTTGTCGCTATCGCTTGCATTCGTTGTGATGGCGAGGTGGCTTTGCAGTGAGGGATAGCGTCCAGCTAAAGTCAGAAGGATCGTTGCACCAAGCTTGCGCGCAAACTCATCGTCGAGCGTGTATCCGAAATCCGCGATTGGAACATCGAAGCTGGTGCTTTTCGCCATTGCGCTGGTGACCGCGCTTTGCGCGACGTGATGATGGGAGATCGTTTGTGTTTCTTCGTCGTGGAGAGTGATGATGCATGTTGGGCGTTTGGGTTGCATTAAGAGCCTCTGCATTGGGTCTTTTTCGATGGATCACGATGCGACCAATTGACTGGCGCTTCGGTAGATATCTGCAAGCGCGATCGCAATTCCGGATTAGGCCCGGCAAGAGCCATGATGGCCATGCCACCTAGCTTGCGTGCGTCGTCGTCGGTGAAGGGGGCTGAGGAATGTTCGGGCGCGTCCGGCGGTACTGTAATAGCCATGACGCGGTTGATCGCGGTCTGCACAAATGGACGTGGAACGACGCAAAATTTCACCTGACCTGTTTGCTCGTCGTAGAAAGTGATGAAAGCGGTTTGCCGGTCAATCATTGATAACCTCGACAGTTCTGGTAGTTCTGCATTGCACGATCAGCGAGCAAACCTGTCATGTCGTCGAATCGCGTATTACAGAAGAATGAATCGCTGAAGCCGTTGCGAATGCCGTAGTACTCCCTGGCAGGCGCAGCAACATGCCGTGTGCGAGTTAGCGCATTTCGCAACATCGTGGAAAACTGTCAACAAAAGCCGGTAGAGGTCAGTTGAGCGAGTCCGGCATTTCCGCCTTGGGGTTTTCGCCAGGTCGTTTGTAGTCAGGCAGCAGCCTGTTTCAATCGACGAGAGCAGGAGTGCCTTGATCGGCAACGTCTGTGAGGGACGAGGCCGTCATCGGAATACGCTCGGGAGTGACTGCGCGTCATCGAACGCGGTATGGTACAGGCGCCGGTTCTTCCCGGACTCGGCACCACGCTGACGCAACGGTGCGAGAATCGGCCTGAATCACCGCATCCACTCGCATTCAACTTTCACAAAAGAGGCAACCGATATGTCGATTCTGACCGCCGCATTGCGCCAGCAACTGGAAAAGATCAGCACCGCCACGCTCGCAACCGCGCTCTACAAGCGCGGCTTTCGCCAGCAGGTGATTCAGGGTGTCACTCCGCTTGCGCGGCTCGACAGGAGCATGGTGGGCGAGGCGTTCACGCTTCGCTATATCCCGGCGCGCGAGGACCGCAACGGGCTGGAAGTTTTCCGCAACCCCGAGCATCCGCAGCGCAAGGCCGTCGAGACGTGCCCCGCGGGCGCGGTCCTCGTGATGGACAGCCGTAACGATCCGCGCGCGGCGTCGGCCGGCGGCATTCTCGTGACGCGGCTCATGAAGCGCGGCGTGGCGGGCGTGGTGACCGATGGCGGTTTCCGCGACGCCGACGATATCGCGCGCGTCGGCATGCCCGCGTTCCACACGCGTCCGTCGGCACCGACTAATCTGACCTTGCACGAAGCGCTCGATATCGACGTGCCGATCGGTTGCGGCGGCGCGCCCGTGTTTCCTGGCGATGTCATCGTCGGCGACAACGACGGCGTGATCGTCATTCCCGCGCATCTGGTGGAAGAGATCGCGGCGGAAGCCACCGAGATGACCGCATTCGAGGACTTCGTGATGGAGCAGGTGAAGGCGGGCGAAACCATCGTCGGTCTCTATCCGGCGACGAAACAGGAAACGCTCGACAGGTTCGCGGCATGGCGCAGCCGTAACGGTCGCTGAGCCCGTACGGAAACCGCGGCGAACTCAGACTTTCGCCACCGGCGCGATACGGAAGACACTCACCACATCCGACATACGCGCGGCCTGCTCCTCGAGCGAAACCGCCGCGGCAGCCGCTTCCTCGACGAGCGCCGCGTTCTGCTGCGTGACTTCGTCCATCTGCGTGACGGCCCGGTTGACCTGCTCGATGCCGTCGCTTTGTTCTTCGGAGGCCACCGCGATCTCGGACATGATGTCGGTCACGCGCCGCACCGCGTTGTTGATTTCGTTCATCGTGTGGCCGGCGCGGCCGACGAGTTCCGTGCCGTTGCCGACGCGTTCGACCGACTCGTTGATCAGCGCCTTGATTTCCTTGGCGGCCGTCGCGCTGCGTTGGGCGAGCGTGCGAACCTCGCCCGCGACGACGGCGAAGCCGCGTCCCTGTTCGCCCGCGCGAGCCGCTTCGACGGCGGCGTTCAGCGCGAGGATATTGGTCTGGAACGCAATGCCTTCGATCACGCCGATGATGTCGGCGATCTGCTTCGAACTGCCGTTGATGCCGTCCATCGTTTCGATCACCTGCAAGACCACCGCGCTGCCTTCGTGCGCGACCGATGAGGCGGTGCGTGCGAGTTCGGTCGCCTGACGCGCGTTGTCCGCGTTCTGGCGCACGGTCGATGTCAGTTGCTCCATGCTCGACGCGGTTTCTTCGAGCGACGCGGCCTGTTCTTCCGTGCGTTGCGAGAGGTCGGTGTTGCCGGCCGAAATCTGCGCCGTTGCCGTCGCGATGGACTGCGTGCCGTGACGCACGGTGGCGAGCGTGGTCGTGAGTTTCTGCTGCATGCCCTTGAGGCCATCCATGAGCTGGCCCATTTCGTCGCGGGAACGAACCTCGACGTGCTGCGTGAGGTCGCCCGACGAAATCGCGCGGAAATGCGCGAGCGCTTCGTCGAGCGGGCGCGCGATCGCCGCGCGCAGGGTGTTCCATGCAAAAAACGCGAGGACGAGTCCCGCGAGCAGACCGATGCCGGTGATCGACATGATCAGATGAAAGCGCGCCTGTGCGCTTTCGTAAAGGGCTTTGGCCTGCTGTCCCTGCAGCTTTTGCAGCGACGAAATGCCTTCGGCGATGTCATTGAACGGCGGGGTCAACTGCCGGGCGACGATATCGCTGAGGGTCGCGGTGTCATGGGTGTCGATCGCGTTGAAGGTTCTGGCGAGAATTCCCGCCTCGAACGTCTTGCGCTTTTCGGTCAGATCGGTGGCGAGGCGTGCTTCCTCGCCGCTCGACGGCAGCGCGCGATACGCTTCCCATGCGGTGTCGGACTTGCTGAAGAAGCCGCGGGCGCGCTTGAGCAGATCGGCGACGTCGCTGCGCGTGGGCTCGACGGCAATCCGGTCGAGCACGAGCCGGCCGCGCGCATAGTTCACGCTGGCTTCCGACAGCGTGACCGACGACGCAAGTTGATTCGTGTACATCTGCTTCTGATCCGCATTGCTCATCCAGATGCCGACGGCGCCGAGTGCGGCCCCGATAATCAGCAAAGACGCCAGAAAACCCATGGCCAGCGCGAGTCGGGCGCGAATCGTCAAATTCTTCAGCATTGCAATTAGTTAGCTAAACGAAATGGATGTCGGATGCCGTGGAGTCAGGCACGGCGCACAACGATGTTTACGGCCATGCGGTTCGGATCTTGAATATTGTCTGGAAATATTTGCGATCGGGTCAAATTCGTGTCGGTCAAAAGTACGCGGGGCTTCGCGCTTCGTGACCGTGCCGTTCGCGCTTTGGCGGCTCGCACCGACATTGTTCAGCCACGCCAGCTAGTCTTTTCAGCAGACGATACTTTTTCCGGATCGAAACCCGGCTTAAAGTGTGGGCCTTCAATCTGGCATCAGTGTCCCCATGCATATCGATACACCCACTGCTTCTACCCGAGCTTCAACCCCAGCCTCCCTCGAAGGCGGTTCGACGTCCGCCGGTCAATGGCTATCCGTCATTGCCGTTGCCGTCAGCGCGTTCGCGTTCGTGACGGCCGAGTTTCTGCCGGTCGGCCTGCTGCCGCAAATCGCCCACGACCTGGGCGTGTCCACCGGCGTTGCGGGTCTCATGGTCACCACGCCCGGCGTGATGGCCGCGATATTCGCGCCGACCCTCATCGTCGGCGCCGGCCGCACGGACCGCCGCTACGTTTTCCTGCTGCTCACCGCGGTGCTGCTGATCGCGAACATCGTGTGCGCCATTGCGCCGAATTTTCCGGTCATGCTGGTGGGCCGTGCCTTGCTCGGCGCCGCGCTGGGCGGCTTCTGGACCCTGGCGACGGCGGCGGCGCCGCGACTCGTGCAGGCAAAAGACGCGGCCCGGGCGACCGCGACCATTCTGACCGGCGTCACCTTCGCGACGGTGATCGGCGTGCCGCTCGGCACGTTCATCGCGTCGTTCGCCTCGTGGCGCATGGCCTTCGCCGCCACCGCGGGCCTCGTGTCGCTCGCCTTGCTGGCGCAGGTGTTCCTCGTGCCCGCGTTGCCGTCGGCATCGGCGTTGCGCATCGCAGACTTCAAGACACTGCTCGGCCGCTCTCATATGCGGCTCAGCATGCTGATGGTCGCGCTCGTGTTCGGCGCGCATTTCTCGACCTACACCTACATCGCGCCGCTGCTGGAGCACGACTTCTCGTTGAGCGCCATCACGCTGCTGCTGTTCGGATTCGGCCTGATCGGCTTCTTCTCCAATGCGTTGATGTCGATGGCGGTGTCGGACCATCTCAAGAAGTCCGTTGCCGCGATGGTGTTGCTGCTGCTCGGCGCGATGTCGTCGATGCTGCTGCTCGAGCATTCGCCCATCGGCGAGACCGTGGGGATGCTGCTGTGGGGCATCGCATTCGGCGCACTTCCGCTGTGCTTCAGCGTATGGATTCAGCGCGGCACGACCGACTTGCCCGAAGCGGGCTCGGCCTTGTTCATCAGCGTGATCCAGGTGGCGATTGCGGCGGGTTCGGCGGTCGGGGGCACCATCGTCGACCGCGCGGGTGTGCACGCCGACTTCACGCTGGGGCTCGGACTCGCCTTGCTCGGCATGGTGACGCTGCAACGGCTTGCCGCGGCGGAACGGCCTGCGAGGGCGGCTTCGCTCGATTGCGCGTGCGACGCGTCGCCCGATTGACGCTCTTGATTGAGCGCTCGCCTGAAGCCCGCTTGAGGCCCGCTTGAGGCCTGCCTGAAGCAACGCGCCTGAAGCACCCCGGCCGCCAACCTCACGCATACGCTATCCCCGTAGCGCTTCCCCCTCCCGCGCGAAGTTCGACCGACGCAGCAATTTGCTGCGTCGTCGGTACACCGATGCCGGGCCGCATTCCCGACTATCATTCTGTCAAGGCGAGGCCGCGCCGATTCGTTTGACAGGCGGGACCTCGTGGCTTCGCGCAGTTCCATACAGTTCCGCGCAGTTCTGTATTCGTCACTTATGAACATCGCCGAACATCGCACCGGCTCTTGCGGCCGGCGGCGAAGTTCGTCGATCATGAGCGTCTGGTGTTTTCCGCCGTTTTTTCGGGCCCGCGCTGGACCGTTGCAGATGCAGACCGGCCTGGCTCGAGTCTTCCTCTCAACCCTTACTTCACAGGACGGCAATATGTCACTTCGTATCAATGACGTCGCGCCCAACTTCACCGCGCGCACCACGCAGGGCACCATCGATTTCCATACGTGGATTGGAGACCAGTGGGCCATTCTGTTCTCGCATCCGAAGGACTTCACGCCGGTGTGCACCACCGAGCTGGGCTACATGGCGAAGATCGAACCCGAGTTCGAGCGGCGCAATGCCAAGCTGATCGGCCTGTCGGTCGACCCGGTCGAAGACCACGCAAGATGGGCCGCCGACATCGAGGAAACCCAGGGCGCCGCCGTCAAATATCCGATGATTGGCGACACCGATCTGGCGGTCGCCAAGCTCTACAACATGCTCCCGGCGGATGCCGGCGACACGAGCGAAGGGCGCACGGCCGCGACCAACGCCACCGTGCGCTCGGTGTTCGTGATCGGTCCGGACAAGCGGATCAAGCTGATGCTGACCTATCCGATGACCACCGGCCGCAACTTCGACGAAATCCTGCGCGTGCTCGACTCGATGCAGTTGACCGCGAAGTACAAGGTCGCCACGCCGGTCAACTGGAAGCAGGGCGAGGACGTCATCATCACACCGGCGGTGAGCAACGAAGAGGCGCAGCAGAGCTTCCCCGGCTTCAAGACCATCAAGCCGTATCTGCGCACCACCAAACAGCCGGGCTGAAACGCGGGCACGGCGCCGGCCCGCGCGGTAACTCGTACGGTAACTCGCGCGGCCGCCGCAGTGCCCTCTATGCCTGACTCGCACGAAGGCCCCCCGCGCCTTCCCTGTTTCCGAGGTTCGCGATGATCTTTCGCCAGCTATTCGATCCCGTTTCGTCGACCTATACCTACCTGCTCGGCGACAGCGGCGAGGCGCTGCTGATCGATCCGGTCTACGAGCAGGTGCCGCGCGACCTCGCGCTGCTCGGCGAACTGGGCCTGCGCCTGCTCGCGACACTCGACACGCACGTCCACGCCGATCACGTGACCGGCGCGTGGCGTTTGCAGCAGCGTTGCGGCAGCCGGATCGCGCTCGCCGAAGCGGTCGAAGCCGAGGGCGTGAGCCGGCCGCTGCGGCACGGCGAGCGCATCGATTTCGGCACGCGTCATCTGAGCGTGCGCGCGACGCCCGGCCATACCAACGGTTGCCTGACCTACGTTCTGGACGACCGGAGCATGGCCTTTACCGGCGACAGTCTGCTGATTCGCGGCTGCGGCCGCACCGATTTCCAGCAGGGCAGCCCGCAGCAACTGTTCGCTTCGGTGCGCGAGCAGATCCTGACGCTGCCCGACGATTGCCTGCTGTATCCCGCGCACGACTATCGCGGCATCACCGTGACGAGCGTGGCCGAGGAGCGGCGCTTCAACCCACGCCTTGGCGGCGATGTGGACCTCGGCGACTTCACCGGTCATATGAACAATCTGAATCTGCCGCATCCGAAGCTGATGGCCGTGGCGGTGCCCGCCAATCTGCGCTGCGGAAAACCGCAGGACGGCGCGGCGGCGATGGCGGCGGAAATGCCGGATTGGGCGTCGCTCACGCTGCGCTTTAGCGGCGTGTGGGAAATCGAGCCGATGGCGCTGCTCGAACACGGCGCGTCGTTCCAGATCGTCGACGTGCGCGAGGCGCCGGAATTCATCGATCGTCTCGGGCATTTGCCGGGCGCGAAGCTCGTGCCGCTGTCCCAGTTGACGGGCCGGCTCGACGAACTCGATCGCGAGCGGCCGGTCGTGGCGGTGTGCCGCTCCGGCGTTCGCTCGGCACAGGCCAGCGTGTTGCTGAGCAAGGCCGGTTTCGGCAAGGTCGCGAATCTCGCGGGCGGCATGCTGCGCTGGAAGATCGAGGGGCTGCCGGTGGCGTCGGATAGTGTCTGAAGCCGTGGCGCGCTTGCTCCGCAAGCACTTGCCGAGTCGCTGGAAAATGGCCGCTGCATCGGGCTTGTGCTGCTGTTTGCGTGCTTATGCATGGTTAGCGGTCAACGGCCGCCGCGCGAGAAGCGCCGGCAACGCCTCGAACGAGTCGATCAGCGCATCGCCTTGCAACGCGCCGCTTTCGCGGTTGCCGCCGCGCCAGCCATATCCGTAGTTGACGATAAACACCGGCAACCCGGCCGCGCGTGCCGCCGCGATATCGACGGAAGAATCGCCGACCAGCGCGCAACGTTGCGGATCGACGTCGAGCAGCCTGCATGCATGCCAAAGCGGTTGCGGCGACGGTTTCATGCTCGCGAGCGTATCGCCCGCGATCAGCACGTCCAGATAGGCGGCGAGTCCGCTCTTTTCCAGCAGCGGCGCCGCGAGCGCCTGCGGTTTGTTGGTCACGCAGGCGGCGCGATAACCGTGTTGGCGCAATTCGCGCAACCCCGTCATGACGCCGGGAAAGACGCGCCCCAACTGTCCGTTCGTCGCGGCATAGTGCCGCTCGAATACCGGCTGCGCGCGGTCGATGCCGACGCGCTCGTCGAGGCCCGCCGCGGCTAGCGAGCGGCGCACGAGATTGCGCACGCCATTGCCGATAAACGAGGTTACTGTGTCGAACGGCAGCGGCGCCGCACCGAATTCGTCGAGCATGCGGTTGACGGCGGCGACGATGTCCGGCGCGGTGTCGATCATCGTGCCGTCGAGGTCGAACAGCAGGGCTTTGCAATGGCTGTTCGTCGTCATGGGGTTCCCGCATTGGTTGGGCTCGCGCCCGGCTGCGCACGCGGCGCGGCATGACGCAGCGCGTCGCCATGCCAGCGCCGCAGCGTCTTCAGATCCACCCAGCGATGCCGTTCGCCGCGCACCGGCTCGATGAGCGGCAGGCGCGCATCGCCGAGATGGGGCAGCACGGCCAGCGCGCCGTCGAAAGAGTGGTGCGCCGTGTACGCGGTCGGCGTGACGACGACCGGCACCTGCGCGGCGTGCGCCGCGAGCAGGCCGTTGCCGGAGTCTTCGACGGCGAGGCAAGCCGAGGGATCGAGACCGAGCTGTTCGAGCACGTAGCGATAGACATCGGGCGCGGGCTTCTTCGCCGGCGTGGTCGCGCCGTCGCCGATGGCCGCGAAGCGCGTGCGCCAGGCCGCGCCGAAATGGCCCCGCAGCAGCGCGTCGAGGTTGGCCGGCGTCGTGGTCGTCGCGATCGCGACGCGCAGGCCGGCCGCGGCGGCTTCGTCGAGCAGGCGCGCGATGCCGGGGCGCAGCGGCAAGCCGTGGCGGCGCACCTGCTCGGTGTAGTGGAAGGTCTTGAGCGCGTGCAGCTTGTCGACGACCCGGGCGGCTTGCGCGCCCTCGGCTTCTGCGCCGTCGACCATGCGCCAGTAATGCCGCAGACGCTCCTTGCCGCCCGCCACTTCGAGCAGGCGCGCATAGAGCGCCTCGTCCCAGAACCAGTCGAGGCCCGCTTCCGCGAACGCGGCATTGAATGCGTGCAGATGAGCGGTTTCGGTGTCGGCGAGCGTGCCGTCGACGTCGAAGATAAGGGCTTGCATCGTGCGGCTCCGCTATCGTGATGCCTGTTCGGACCTCTACCACGATAGCGGAGTCGCCGGCCGATTTGAATTCAGAGATTCTTTCGCCGCCGATAAGCCGGTCCTTAAGTATGGGTCCGCGCTATTTGCGCCGCTGCGGATCGGTCACGAAGCCGAGCTTCGTCAAGCCGGCGCTCTGAGCCGCCGACATCACCTCGGCCACGCGCTCGTACGCGACCTTGCGATCGGCGCGCAAATGCAGCTCGGGCTGCGGCGTCGCCTGTGCGGCCTCGGCGATGCGCGCGCGCAGGCCGGCATCGGTGACGGGCTGGCCGTCCCACAGCAGCGAGCCGTCCGCCTGCACCGCGACGTCGACGTGCGCGGGCTTCAGCGCTTCGGGCTGGCTGCTCGCGTGCGGCAGGTCGATCCTGACCGCATGCTGCATCGCCGGAATCGTGACCAGAAAAATAATCAGTAGAACGAGCATCACGTCGACGAGCGGCGTCATGTTGATCTCGTTCATCAGACCTTGATCGTCGTCGTCGGAGAACGGGCTCATTGCCATTCGAGGTCTCCGTCGCGGCTCGCGTCGCCGTTGCGCGGCACGACGCGCATCTGCGGGCCCGCGCTCGACGGCAATTGCGCGCCGGTCACGAAGTAGGCGTGCAGGCCGTGCGCGAAACGCTTCAGGCGCGTGACGATCGCGCGGTTCGCGCGATTGAGCCCGTTGTAGCCGAGCACGGCGGGAATCGCCACGAACAGCCCGAACGCGGTCATGATGAGCGATTCGCCGACCGGTCCCGCGACGTGATCGATCGAGGTCTGCCCGGTCTCGCCGATCACGATCAGTGCATGGTAGATGCCCCACACCGTGCCGAACAGTCCGACAAAGGGCGCGGTGCTGCCGATCGAGGCGAGGATCGCGAGGCCGCTTTGCAGGCGCGCGACCGTGTCGTCCATCGTGTCCTGCAGGCCGCGCGTGATCCAGTCGGACACGTCGATACGGTCGTGCAGATGCTGCTGCGTCTGCCGATGATGCGTGGCCGCCTCGTGGCCCGCCAGCGCGAGTGCGAGCAGCGGGTTGTCATGCGCGCCCGCCTCGGGATCGCCGAGACTGCGCAGGCCGTCGTCGAAGCGGTCCGCGCTCCAGAAGCGCGCGTCGCTCTGCCGCGTGATGCGCCGGATGCGCAGCACCTGCAGCAGCTTCATGATGATGACCGTCCACGACATGACCGACATCACGACCAGCACGCTCAGAATGAAGCGCGTGACGAGATCGCCGGTTTCCCAGACATTCGCGAGTCCGTAATGTTGCATGGCGGTTTTCCTGGCTCCCTGGCTGTGGTCCTTCGAGGCAACGGCGTCATGCGCTTAATCGGTCATTCGCTCAGCCCGAACACGAACGACTGCGAGTAGGCGGCGCGCAGCGGCGTGCCGTTTTCGAGGTAGGGCCGGCACGCGCCCGCGTGGACGGCGGCGAGCGC
>NZ_JAAGPS010000024.1:0-239 GCF_017105025.1 Paraburkholderia sp. Ac-20336
AACATTAAAAAAAAAAAAAATTCAGAGCAGCTACCATTCGCGCTCATCGTAGTCGCTGTCTCAAGAGCCGCTTCGTTCTCCTTTCCCTCGACGCAGTAGTTGTCCAGCCTCACTGCTACTCTCCTCCTGTACACGCATACTCGATCTCTGTTAGACTACCTACACCTACCGTGTCGTCAATCTACGACCCACATTACCACCATGCGTGGTCACAGCCTATTCTCCGTCCACAGCGATTT
>NZ_JAAGPS010000266.1:0-2364 GCF_017105025.1 Paraburkholderia sp. Ac-20336
TTGGGCCTCCGCCTGTCGGTCGGCGCCGAGGTGATGATCGAACTGCCGCCCGGCAGTTCGCTGCCGATGGCCGAAGCCGAAGTGGTCGGCTTCTCCGGCGACAAGCTGTTTCTGATGCCGACCACTGAAGTGATCGGCCTGTTGCCCGGCGCACGCGTTTTTCCGCTCGAAAGCGCGCCGATCGCCGATCCGATGGCGGGCGCCAAGCGTCTGCCGGTCGGCTGGGAACTGCTCGGCCGCGTGCTCGACGCGTCGGGCCGGCCGCTCGACGGGCTCGGCCCGCTCGGCACGCAAAGCGATGCGCCGCTGTCCGCGCCGGTCATCAACCCGCTCAATCGCGAGCCGATCCACCAGGTGCTCGACGTCGGCGTGCGCGCGATCAACGCGCTGCTGACGGTCGGCCGCGGGCAGCGCATGGGGCTGTTCGCGGGCTCGGGTGTCGGTAAATCGGTGCTGCTCGGCACGATGGCGCGCTACACCTGTGCCGAGGTGATCGTGATCGGCCTGATCGGCGAACGCGGCCGCGAAGTGAAGGAATTCATCGAGCAGATTCTCGGCGAGGAAGGGTTGGCGCGCTCGGTCGTGATCGCCGCGCCCGCCGACGTGTCGCCGCTGTTGCGCATGCAGGCCGCTGCCTATTCGACCTCGCTCGCCGAATATTTCCGCGACCAGGGCAAGCACGTGCTGCTGCTGATGGACTCGCTGACCCGCTACGCGATGGCGCAGCGCGAGATCGCGCTGGCGGTCGGCGAGCCGCCCGCGACCAAGGGCTATCCGCCGTCGGTGTTCGCAAAGCTGCCTGCGCTCGTCGAGCGCACCGGCAACGGTCCGGCGGGCGGCGGCTCGATCACTGCGTTCTACACGGTGCTGACCGAAGGCGATGACCAGCAGGACCCGATTGCCGACTCGGCGCGCGCGATTCTCGACGGCCATATCGTGCTGTCGCGCACGCTCGCCGAGGCGGGCCACTATCCGGCCATCGATATCGAAGCGTCGATTAGCCGGGCAATGACCGCGCTGATCGACGAGAACCACCTGAATAAAACGCGTATGTTCAAGCAGATGCTGTCGCGCTATCAGCGCAACCGCGATCTCATCAATGTGGGCGCGTATTCGAGCGGACGCGATGCGGTGCTCGATCGCGCGATCGCGCTGTATCCGCGGATGGAACAGTTTCTGCAGCAAGGATTTCGCGAGTGTGCGAACTTCGCGCCGAGCATCGACATGCTGAACGCGCTGTTTGTGTAGGCACCGTTGCCGCCGGCAGCCAATGTGCCGGCGCGGGCCGCCGGAGCGGCCGGGCGCGAGGTGCGAGGTGCGAGGCTCATCGAGGTGCGTCGGGGTTCGAGGGCGCAGCGGATGGCTCGCGGTATCCGCGAGTGGCATGACGCGGGGATCGTCTTGCTGGCGGTCCGTCGCGCGACCGATTATTTTTAAGGGAACGTGCTTTTGCGCCGTCCTCGCACGACGCAAAAGCATGCTCGCAAGCCCGCCATGAGCGGGAAACAGGCCCGAGGAGGTTGACGATGGCGAAACATTTCCCGATCAAGACGCTGATCGGTCTCGCACAGGACGACGTGGACGCCGCCGCGCAACGCCTCGGCCGCGCGCAGCGCGAGCGCAACGACGTCGAGGCGCAGCTGAACGCGCTCGTGCAGTACCGCGACGAATACCACGCGCGCTTCACGGCGACGGCCCAGAGCGGCATGCCGGCCGGCAACATGCGCAACTTCCAGGCGTTCATCGACACGCTCGACGCCGCGATCGAACAGCAGCGCAATCTGCTCGGCGCGGCGAACGCGCGCGTCGAAGCGGCGAAGCCCGAATGGCAGCGCCAGAAGCAGCGGCTCGGCTCGTACGAAGTGCTGCAGGCGCGCGGAGAGGCTGCCGAAGCGAAGACCGCCGCGCGGCGCGATCAACGCGATTCCGACGAATATGCCGCGCGGATTCTGCGCATGCGCGCCGAGGGCGCGTGATGCATGTGGCGCCGAACGCTGCCGGGTTTCACGGCGTTCGCCTGACCGGACACCCCGCCCCCGTTTGACGGATTCACAGGATTTCCTATGTCGCTTCTTTCAGAGATCGGCTCGCAAGTCAGTTCGCTGCTCGGTGGCAATGGCTCGACCGGCGCGGCCTCGAGCGCCGCGGTCAACGTGATGCCGTTCGCGCAGACCTTGCAGCAGAGCATCGATCAGCAGAACAGCGCGGCTTCGCAGAGCGCGAGCCAGCAGCAGAGCAGTTCGCCGACGGCATCGCCGACCCAGACGTCGAGCGTGCATGACGCACCGCCGCCCGCGTCCACGCCGAAGAGCGCGAGCGGCAGCCAGAGCGGCGCGGGCACGGCGTCCGCTGCGTCGGCGGGAC
>NZ_JAAGPS010000267.1:0-2539 GCF_017105025.1 Paraburkholderia sp. Ac-20336
CGGCGGCCAACGCGAAAGCGGTGCGCGGCGCCGCACGCGGCGCAGAGCCGCCGCGCGTTGCTGGAGTGTGCATGTGTGATCCTGTCTGTTCGGTTGCGACGGGCCGGCGCACGTCGGCGTATGAGCGTGCGCGAGCGGACGCGCGCGGCTGGGCGCGGCGCGTCGTCGAAAATGCGAGTCAGGAAGCGAACGGCGGGGCGCGCGGTTGCGCGAAGGCGAGCGGCTCGGCACGGCGTACGCTGTCGAAGCGAACCGCGACCTGCTGCCGATGCGTAGGGATCGCGACGGCGAACAGCGTCTCGATGCCCGGCATCACGGGCAGATGCGCGAGCAGACTGCAATAGCCGCAGGCGTCGCCATCCGACATCCACGCGTGCTTGCCGGGCGCATCGCCGGGCGCGCCGTCGTGCATCGGCATCCGCATGGCCGGCATCGATGCCCTAGCGCCGATCGCGTCGGCCTCCATGCCGTCCATCGACGCCCGGCAATGCGCGCCGGACAGCGCGGCAGCCGCGTCGCGGGCCGCGAGCGTATGCGAGATCGTCGGCGCGAGCGTCGTCATCAGGATCGCGAGCAATCCAAGCCAACTGCCGATCTTCCGGTGCAAACGGGTCAACATGCGGGGTAACGGGTGCGCGGCGCCAGGCGACGAAGTGACGGTCCTCGATCGATAGACCGCGAGATGCGCGAAATTATGCCATGCGAGCCCCGCGGCTCGTCCGCGCGCCGGCCTCGTCGCCTAAGCGCCACCGACGCGCCCGGGCGCGGTCAATAGAGCAAACTGCCGACGGCAAACCCGCCGCGCACAGGCGACAATGCCTGATCCCGGCTTCCGGCACGGAGTGTTCATGAAAGCGCAGCGCCCGCGTCCCTTGCCTCTGCCTCGCGAATCCACGCGTGCCGAATGGCGCCACCACGTGATGCCCTACTTCCTGACGGCGCTCGCGATCACGCTGGTGGTCGTGCTGATCGTCTGGATCGCGAACCCGGCGCCGCCGCGCACGATCACGATCAGCGCCGGCCCGCGCGACAGCTCGTTCATCGTCACCGCGAACCAGTACCGCAAGATCCTCGCGCGCAACGGCATCCACCTGAACGTGCTCGAATCGGAAGGCTCGGTGCAGAACCTGCAACGGCTGCTCGATCCGAAACAGCACGTCGATCTCGCGTTCGTGCAGGGCGGCGTCGCCGAGGGCGTCGATACGTCGTCGCTGGTGTCGCTCGGCAGCCTGTTCTATGTCCCGGTCGTCGTGTTCTATCGCGGCACGGGTTTGACGCAGCTCTCGCAGCTCGAAGGCAAAAAGATCGCGGTGGGCCGCGAGGGCAGCGGCACGCGGCTGCTCGCGCTGCAACTGCTCGCGGCCAACGGCATCGAACCCGGCGGCACGACCACGCTGGTGCCGAGCGACGGCCTGCAGGCCGCCACGCAACTGGTCGCGGGCAAGGTCGACGCGGCGCTCCTCAGCGGCGATTCCGCGACGCGCGGGCTGATGCTGCGCCTGCTCAAGGTGCCCGGCATTTCGGTGATGAATTTCGACGAAGCGGCCGCCTATACGCGCCTCTTTCCGTTTCTCGACCAGATCGAATTGCCGCCCGGCGTGCTCGATCTGAAGCGGCGCATTCCGCCCGAGACCGTATATCTGGTCAGCCCGACCGTCGAACTCGTCGCGCGCAGCACGCTGCATCCGGCGATCTCCGATCTGCTTATCGAGGCGGCGCAGGAAGTGCATGGCCAGGCGGGGCTCCTGCAGCACGCGGGGCAGTTTCCGAATCCGGTCGCGCACGAGTATCAGATCAGCGACGACGCACTGCGCTACTACCGGACCGGCAAGGGCTTCCTGTACCGCACGCTGCCGTTCTGGATCGCCAGCATCGGCGACCGCACGCTCGTGCTGCTGCTACCGGTCGCGGTGCTGCTCCTGCCCGCGATGCGGGTGGTTCCGGCGCTCTACCGCTGGCGCGTGCGCTCGCGCATCTATCGCTACTACGGGGTGCTGATCGCGATCGAACGGCACGCGCTCGCCGGGGCCACCGAAGAAGAGCGCGCCCATCTTCTCGCGCGCCTCGATCAGATCGAGGCGGCGTTGAACCGCCTGCGCATGCCGCTGGCGTACGCGGATGCGTTTTACGTACTGCGCGAACATGTGGGCTTCGTGCGCAGCCGGTTGTCGGCGGCGCGGCCCGTGATGGAGGCCTGAGGGGGCCTTTTAAGTCTGAAAGTGCCGGGGGCAGTGCGTCGAAGCGGTGCCCTGACATGGGCACCTTGCCGTTCATGCGTGAAGCGGTGCCCTGCAACGGGCCCCTCGCGGTTTATGCCTCCGAGGGCGGTGCCGCCGGGGTATCGGCTTGCGTGCTTGCCGGCGCGGCTTGCTCACCGCCGGCTTGCGCGGCAGGCTGCGAACCGGCTTGCAGGCTGGTTTGATCGGCCTCGGCCGCCGCTACGGCATGGGCCTCGACCGCCGCTACGGCATGGGCCTCGACCGGCGCGCTCGCCGGTTCGGCCACGGCGTCGCCGTTTGCAGCCGCCGCCGCTGCTTCG
>NZ_JAAGPS010000268.1:0-2304 GCF_017105025.1 Paraburkholderia sp. Ac-20336
TGTCCGCGCATGCGCCGCGTCTGCCACTGAGCGGCGGCCTGCCCGACGACGCATTCATTCACGACGGCCAGTTGACCAAGCGCGATATCCGCGCGATCACGCTCGCGCGCCTCGCGCCGGCGCCCGGCGAATTGCTGTGGGACGTCGGCGCGGGCAGCGGCTCGATCGGCATCGAGTGGATGCGCGCGCATCCGGCCTGCGGCGCGATTGCGATCGAAGCGCACGAGATGCGCCAGGGCTTTATCGAGCGGAATCGCGATGCGCTCGGCGTGCCGGCGCTGCAACTCGTGGCCGGCCGCGCGCCCGCCGCGTTGCAGGGGCTGCCCGCGCCGCATGCGGTATTTATCGGCGGCGGCGTGAGCGAGCCCGGTGTGCTCGACACCTGCTGGGCGAGTCTGCGCAACGGCGGCCGGCTCGTCGCCAATGCGGTCACGCTGCAAGGCGAGGCGGCGCTCGTCGCATGGCGCGAGCAGCATGGCGGCACGCTCACGCGTATCGCGCTCGCGCAGGCGCAACCGCTCGGCGGTTTCGACACGTGGCGCCAGGCGTTGCCGATCACGCTGCTCGAAGCGACGAAGCCGGCCGATGCGTCGCCGGATAACCGGTCGGCCGATTCGTGATGCGCGACGAGACTCCCGAACAGCCGGCGCCGCTGCGCAGCGGCTACACGACCGGTAGCTGCGCGACGGCGACCTCGCTCGCGGCGGCGCGGTTGCTGCTTGCGGGCGTGGTCAGCGAGGTCGCCGAGATCGTGCTGCCGAAGGGCCAGCATGTACCGATGCGGCTCGTGTTTTGCCGGTTCGTGGCGCGGGGCGATGAGGGCGGGACGCAGGACAGCGGGTTAACGGGCACGCATGGCAACGAACATGACAATGAACAAGCGGGTGTGCAAATAAACCCGCAAGCAAGCCCGCACAGCGGACGGATCGCCGAAGCCGGCACGATCAAGGACGCCGGCGACGATCCCGACGTGACCCACGGCGCGGTCGTCTTCGCGCGCGTGCGCCTCGTGCCCGAGCCCGGTGTGATTTTTCGCGCGGGGCCCGGCGTCGGCACGGTCACGCGCGCGGGGCTCACGCTGCCGGTCGGCGAACCGGCGATCAACCCGGTGCCGCGCCAGATGATGACGCGGCATCTGAGCGAACTCGCCGCGCAGCACGCGTACCGCGGCGGCTTCGAGGTGACGGTCGGCGTCGAGGGCGGCGAAGAACTGGCGCTGAAAACGATGAACCCGCGCCTCGGCATTCTCGGCGGGTTGTCGATTCTCGGTACGACCGGCATCGTGCGGCCGTTTTCGTGCTCGGCGTATATCGCGTCGATCCATCAGGGCATCGACGTCGCGCGCGCGAACGGCTACACGCATCTCGCCGCCTGCACCGGCAACGCGAGCGAGGACGCGATGCGCGCGCACTACGGCCTGCCCGATATCGCGCTGATCGAAATGGGCGATTTCGTGGGCGCGGTGCTAAAGCATATGAAGCGCGCGCCGGTCGAGCGGCTCAGCATCTGCGGCGGCTTCGGCAAGCTCAGCAAGCTCGCGGCGGGCCATCTCGATCTGCATAGCCGTAATTCGAGCATCGACCTCGAACAGCTTGCGGCATGGGCCGCCGCGCATGGCGCCGACGCCGCGCTGCAAGCCGCGATGCGCGCGGCCAACACGAGCCAGCAGGCGCTCGCGCTAGCGCATGCGCAGCAGGTGCCGCTCGGCGATATCGTCTGCGCGCGCGCGTTGGCCGTCGCGCGTGAGATCGTGCCGCCGCAGGTCGGCGTCGAGACGTTTGCGATCGATCGCCAGGGCAAGCTGGTCGGAGCCGCGCGATGATGCGGGTTCTGCTGCTCGGCGGCACCGGCGACGCGCTGAAGATCGCGCGCCGGCTCGGCCCCACGCACGTGTACAGTCTCGCGGGTCTCGGCAAGGTGCCCGACGATTTGCAGTGCGCGGTGCGCGTCGGCGGTTTCGGCGGTGCCGACGGCCTCGCGCGTTACCTCGAAAGCGAACGGATCGGGCTCGTGATCGACGCGACCCATCCGTACGCGGCGCAAATCAGCGCCAACGCGGCGCAGGCGAGCCGCGCGGCGCACGTGCCGTGCTGTGCGCTGCGCCGTCCGGCGTGGCAGCCGCCATCCGGCGACGACTGGCGCATCGTCGGCCACTGGCACCGACCGCCCTCGGCGCTCCCGCCGTTCACGCGGCCGCTCTTCCCTCTCGTGCGCGATCCGCTCGCGTTTCCCGACGAAATTCCGCCGCGTCCGTTCTGCACCGTGCGCCTCCCCTCCTCGCACCCGCACACGGCGACCTGTCTA
>NZ_JAAGPS010000269.1:0-2460 GCF_017105025.1 Paraburkholderia sp. Ac-20336
CCTGCCGCGCCGCGCCGCGTGTCGTCGATCGCCGCACCCGCCAGCGCCGCGCTGGCGCTGATCGTGATCGGCCTGCTGCTGCCGCTCGTGCCGTGGACGACGCCCGCCAACGCGCCGTTGAGCGTGCGTCTGCTGCAAGGCAACGTCAAGCAGGAGATGAAGTTCGAGGAAGCCGGCATGCGCGCGGCGATCGATCAGTATCAGCAGATGATTACCGCGCAGCCGGCCGATCTGATCGTCACGCCGGAAACCGCCATTCCCGTGCTCGCGCAGCAGTTGCCGACACCGTTCGCGGCCGCGATCCGCGAGTTCTCGGACTCGACCGGCAGCGCGATCCTGTTCGGCGCGCTCGGCGGCACGATCACGCCCGAAGGCCGGGTGGTCGACTACACCAACAGCCTGTTCGGCGTCACGCCGGGCTCGCGCGACATTTATCGCTACGACAAGCACCACCTCGTGCCGTTCGGCGAGTTCGTGCCGTGGGGCTTCCGCTGGTTCGTCAACCTGATGCGCATTCCGCTCGGCGATTTCTTCCGTGGCGCGCCGGTGCAGAAGCCGTTCATGGTGCATAACCAGCCGGTCGCGGCCGACATCTGCTACGAGGACATCTTCGGCGAGGAGATCGCGCGCACGCTGCGCGAAAACTCGACGCCGGCCGGCGTGCTCGTCAATTCGACCAACCTCGCGTGGTTCGGCGACACGATCGCGCTCGACCAGCATCTGCAGATCGCGCGCATGCGCGCACTCGAAACCGGCCGGCCGATGCTGCGCGCGACCAACACCGGCATGACCGCCGCGATCGACGCGAACGGCCGCGTGATCGGACGCCTCGCGCCCTACACGGTCGGCTCGCTCGACGTGAAGGTGCAAGGCACCTCGGGCAACACGCCTTACGTGACGAGCGGCAACAACACGGTGCTGGCGGTGTCGGTGCTGCTGCTCGCATTCGGTTTCGCGTTCGGACCGGGCATCACGCGGCGCCGCGAGGACCGCCGCAAAGACGCGCGCTAACCGCACCCGCAAAAAAAATGCGCCTGACCCCGTCAGGCGCATTTTTTCATCAAAGGGACAAATTCCGGTTCAGGCCGGCAGGCGCCCGGCGCTTCGCCCGTAGGCCGCGTTCACCGGACGCGCTCCGTTCAGTCCTTCGGCGCCGTATCGATAAACGACTGCCGCAGCGACAGCTTCTGGAAATGCTTGTCCAGATTCGGATGCGATTCGCGCCAGTTCAGGTGCGGCATGCGGAAGTCGAGATAGCCAAGCGCGCAGCCCACCGCGATATCGGCGAGCGTGTAGTGATTGCTCGCGCACCACGGCTTGCTGCCGAGCCCCTGCGACATCGCCATCAGACCCTCGTCGATCTTGCGCTGCTGGCGCGCGACCCACGCGTCGACGCGCTGTTCGGGCGCGCGCTGCGTGCTTTCGAGACGGATCAGCACGGCCGCGTCGAGCACGCCGTCGGCGAGCGCTTCCCAGCAGCGCACTTCGACGCGCTCGCGCCCCGACGGCGGAATCAGCTTGCCGACCGGCGAGAGCGTATCGACGTATTCGCAGATCACGCGCGAGTCGAACACCGCTTCGCCGTCTTCCATCACGAGGCACGGCACCTTGCCGATGGGATTGAACGTGTGAATCCGGGTATCCGGCGCCCAGACGTTCTCGGGCACCAGTTCATAGTCGATTTTCTTGTCGGCGAGCACGATTCGCGCTTTGCGCACGAACGGGCTGGCGAGCGAACCGATGAGTTTCATCATGACCATCTGCCTTTTTCTGAATCCGGCGAAAGTATAAGTGGTCCAGGGGCATCACGAACGTACCGGCCGCATCTTCGCGAGCCGCGCGCGGACCCGCTGTGGGCGGATTGCAACATGCCCGCGGCGGCGATGCCGCCAGGCTGCGCGCCAATCCGCGCAAAACGGCGGCGCCGGCGTGCGCGACACCGAAAGCACAACGGGACGGAGCGCTACAATCGCACGATGAACCAGCCGACCGAACCCACCATCGCCATCGACGTCTACCGCACGCGCCGCGAGCGCGTTCTCGCCGCGCTACGCGTCGCGGGCGGCGGCGTCGCCATCGTCCCGACCGCGCCGGAAGCGCTGCGCAACCGCGACGCCGACTACCCGTACCGTCACGACAGCTACTTCTATTACCTGACCGGCTTCGTCGAGCCCGAGGCGCTGCTCGTGCTCGACGCGAGCGCCGCCCCCGGCGCGCCCGCCTCGATCCTGTTCTGCCGCGAGAAGAACGTCGAGCGCGAGACGTGGGAAGGCTTCCGCTTCGGCCCCGAGGGTGCACGCGAAGCGTTCGGCTTCGACGCCGCATTCCCGTTCGGCGAACTCGACGCGCAGGTGCCGCGCATCCTCGCCGACAAACCAGCGCTGCATTACGCGCTCGGCCGTTCGGCGCGGCTCGACGAACAGGTGCGCGGCTGGCTCGACGCAGTGCGCGCGCAAGGCC
>NZ_JAAGPS010000270.1:0-2381 GCF_017105025.1 Paraburkholderia sp. Ac-20336
TCACGCCGGCCGACAGGCCAAGTTCCTTGGTCAGGCTCGGCGCGGCGATGCCGAGCACCGTGCGATCGAGGTAGTTGATGACGGTGCCGATCGCGAGCAGCGCGAGAATCGCGAAGCGGGCTCGCGAGCGGCGTGCCGGCGCAAGCGCCAGGTCCGCGGGTGAAGAAAGCGTTGTGTCAGGCTTCATCTTTGTCTCCGATATGGAAAGCGCAAATGTTGTCGATGCGTCTTTGCGTCTGTCATGCTCGCGAGCCGATGCGCGACATCCCGCCTCGGCTCGCGGTTACCCGGCACGCCGCGTGGCGCGCCCTGCCTTCATACGTCACGATGAACCGGGAAAAGCCGCGATCAACGCAGCCGTTCAGACGTTTTCCCAGTTGCCCGAACGAATGCTGCGCGCAATCGCTTCGAGCGTCGCGATCGTATCGATCGATTCCTGCTCGCTGCTGCCGTTCCAGTGCTCGGCTCCAAGCGCAACTGCGCGCGCATAGCTTTCCGCCTCGGCGAGGAAGCCGTTGCCGCCCGCCACGCTGATCGTTTCGCGCGGCGTCGTCGCGGGCACGCCGCGGCGCAGATGGATTTCGGGCAGCCCCGCATCGGGCGGGCTATTGAGGAAGGTCGTCTCGAGAATGCCGTCGGTGCCGGAGATCAGCGCGTGGCGGTGGTAGGCCGTGTTGAAGCTGCACGCGATCTGCGCGAGCAGGCCGCTCGGAAATTCGAGGTTCGCGATCACGGTGAGGTCCACTTTCGTGTCCGACCAGCGCGCCACCGCGTTCACGCGCGTGGGCTTTTCGCCGGCCACCATGCGCACCATGCTCATCGCGTAGCTGCCCGCGTCGAGCAACGCGCCGCCGCCGCGCTCGGGGTCGAGGCGGATATTGGCCGGATCGCTGAACTTGACGCCGAAGCACGCGAACACGGTCTGCACGCGGCCGATCGCGCCTTCGTCGAGCAGGCGGCGCAGCGCGAGCGTCTGCTCCTGCGCGCGGTACGGATAGGCCTCGGCGAGAAACCGGCCGTTACGGCGCGCGGCCTCGAACATCGCGACGGTCTCGTCCTTCGAGATCGCGATCGGCTTTTCGCACAGCACGTGCTTGCCGGCATCGAGCGCCTTGATGACCCACTCGGCGTGCATCGTGTTCGGCAGCGGCACGTAAATCGCCTCGATGTCAGGATCGGCGAGCAAGGCTTCGTACGAGCCGTGCGCGCGCGGCACGCCGACTTCGCTCGCAAACTGTCTGGCCTTCTCGAGATCGCGGCTCGCGACCGCCACCACGTCGATGAGCGGCGAAGACGCGACACCGGCGATAAACGAGCGCGCGATTTTTGCGGCGCCAAGCACGCCGAAACGCAGAGGTTTGATAGTGTCCATGGTGTTCAGAAAATCCCGGGAAACAGGTTAGGAAGCAAGAGATTCGACACGGGCGCGCGGCGACGAGGCAGGCTCCCCGCCATGCGCTTCGTCGAAACCGAACAGCCGGCGCGGCGTGTCCCACTGGATTTGCCGCCGCACGTCGGCATCGGGCACGATCGTCTCGAACAGCGTCAGCAGCGGACCATAATCGAGCCGCTCCGGCGCGCGCAGGAACGGCCAGTCGGACCCCCACACGCAATGCTCGGGACCGAACGCGCGCAACAGCGCCTGCGCATAGGGCCGGGTGTCCTCGTACGGATGCGCGGTACGCGAGTACTTCTGCCAGCCCGACAGTTTCACGCACGCGCGGCCGCTATCGGCGAGACGCAGCAAGGCGTCGAAGCCGGCCTGAGCCACGCCGTCCACGCTGTTCGGCCGGCCGCAATGATCGACGGCGAGCGCGGCCGGCTGGCTGGCGAGCCAAGGGCCAAGCTCGGCCATCTGGTCGCCCGCGACCTGAATCTGCGCGACCATGCCGAGGTCGGCGAGCATACCAAAGAGCGCGCCCGCTTCGCGCACGAGCTCGATGCCTTCCATCGCCGGATTGAACGCAACGCCCACCACGCCCGCGCGGCGCAACGCGGCAAGCTCGCCGCGGCTGATGTCGTTGTCGACCACCGCAATGCCGCGAAAGCGCGCCGGATAGGTTTCGAGCGCGTCGAGCAGGCAGCGGTTGTCGGTCCGATAGCCGCTCGTCGGACCGACCAGCAGCGCGTGGCGCACGCCATACGCATCCATCACGCGCACGAACTGCGCCGTGGTGCCGATTTCCTGCTGCGCGGGCCGATACGTGGTGTCGTCGCGATACGGAAAGCGGATCGGATCGAACACGTGGCAATGGCAGTCGATCTTGTCTTCGTCGAATAGGCTCATGGGCTGCTCCACTCAGACGGCCGGCGCCGATCCCGCCGCCGCGGCCGCGCGCTCGACGACGCGGCGCGCGCCGCGATAGGCCAGTTCGAGGCGC
>NZ_JAAGPS010000271.1:0-2342 GCF_017105025.1 Paraburkholderia sp. Ac-20336
AGTAACGGCCACGGCCACGTCGGCTGCTCCCACCGCAGCCGCCATCGCTACGCCGGCGGCCTCGCCCGCAAGCGCGCCGGTCCCGCCTGGCCCGGTCAACGGCACCGGGAGCACCACCGGCACCGCTGGCATCACCACGCTGGGCGAATCCGGCCGCATGCTTCGCGTGCGCGCCGACAACCTCGACCGCCTGCTGTCGCTATCGGGCGAATCGCTGGTCGAGTCGCGCTGGCTCAAGCCGTTCGCGCAATCGATGCTGCGCGCCAAACGCGTGCAGCGCGACAGCGCCCGCGCGCTCGATCAGCTGCACGCCACGCTCGCGGATTTGCCGCTCGATCCGGCCGCGCTGAGCACGCTCGAAGAACTGCGGCGCCTGACCGCCGAAGCGCAGCAACTGCTCGGCGAACGTCTCGCCGAGCTGGAAAGTTTCGACCGCCGCTCGACGCATCTGTCGCAGCAGCTTTACGACGCCGCGCTGCAATGCCGCATGCGCCCGTTCGGCGACGGCACCGGCGGACTCGCGCGCATGGTGCGCGACGTCGCGCGTTCGCTCGGCAAGAAAGTGCGCTGGCAACTGATCGGCGGATCGACCCAGGTGGACCGCGACATTCTCGACCTGCTCGAAGCGCCGCTCGGCCACATGCTGCGCAACGCGCTCGATCACGGCATCGAGGCCCCCGCCGTGCGGCTCGCGCGCGGCAAGCCCGAGGAAGGCTCGCTCACGCTGGAAGCGCGCCACAGCGCCGGCGCGTTGCAGATCACCGTCTCCGACGACGGCGCCGGCATCGATCTCGATGCCCTGCGCGCGTCGATCGCGCGCAAGAAACTCGCCAGCGAGGAAACCGCCGCGCGGCTCTCGGAAGCCGAGCTGCTCGACTTCCTGTTCCTGCCCGGCTTCTCGCTCCGCGACCAGGTGACCGACGTGTCGGGCCGCGGCGTCGGACTCGACGCGGTGCACGACGTCGTCAAGCGCGTGCGCGGCACCGTGCGCATCAGCCAGGAGCCCGGTGTCGGCACGCGCGTGCAGATGCAGTTGCCGCTCACGCTCTCGGTGATCCGCAGCCTGCTCGTCGAAGTCGCGGGCGAACCGTACGCAGTGCCGCTCGCGCACGTGAACCGCACGCTGCACGCGAGCCGCGCGGACATCGAACTGCTCGAAGGCCATCAGCACATCGCGTTCGGCGGGCAGCGCATCGGCGTCGTCACCGCGCACCAGATTCTCGAGACCGCGCCGCCTGTCAACGAAAGCGGCACGGTCTGCATGGTCGTGATCGGCGACGGGCCGCAGACCTACGGCGTGGTGGTCGACCGTTTTCTCGGCGAACGCATGCTGGTCGTGCAGCCGCTCGACGCGCGGCTCGGCAAGATCCGCAACATCACGGCCGGCGCGTTGATGGAAAACGGCGACCCGGTGCTGATCGCCGACGTCGACGACTGGCTGCGCTCGGTCGAGCGGCTCGTGACGGGCGGCACGCTGAGCCATGCCCAGCACGGCGGCGTCGAAACCGCGCGGCGCGCGACACGGCGCGTGCTCGTGGTCGACGATTCGCTGACCGTGCGCGAACTCGAACGCAAGCTGCTCGCGACGCGCGGCTACGACGTGACGATCGCCGTCGACGGCATGGACGGCTGGAACGCGGTGCGCAGCGAGCGCTTCGATCTCGTCATCACCGACATCGACATGCCACGCATGGACGGTATCGAACTCGTCACGCTCATCAAGCGCGACCCGCAGCTGCAGGCGCTGCCGGTCATGATCGTGTCGTACAAGGACCGCGAGGAGGACCGCCGCGCCGGTCTCGATGCGGGTGCGGACTATTATCTGGCCAAGGGCAGCTTCCATGACGAAGCGCTGCTCGACGCCGTGCGCGATCTGATTGGCGAAGCCTACGGATAAGACAGATGAAGATCGGAATCGTCAACGACATGCCGCTCGCCGTCGAGGCACTGCGGCGCGCACTCGCGGCGCGCGAGGACTACGAAGTCCTGTGGGTCGCGCAGGACGGCCAGCAGGCCGTCGATTTCTGCGTCACGCAGCGGCCCGATATCGTGCTGATGGATCTCGTGATGCCCAACGTCGACGGCATCGAGGCGACGCGCCGCATCATGGCGCGCGCGCCGTGCGCGATCCTGATCGTCACCGTCGACGTCGGCGCGAACGCCTGGCGCGTCTACGAAGCGATGGGCGCGGGCGCGCTCGACGCGGTCGATACGCCCTCGCTCTCGGGCCCCGACGCGCACAAGAGCATCGCCATGCTGATCGCCAAGGTCGACAGCGTGGCCGCGCTCGTGAAGGAGCGCCACGCGCCGCGCGCGGCCGCGCCAGCGGATGGCGCGAGTGC
>NZ_JAAGPS010000272.1:0-2121 GCF_017105025.1 Paraburkholderia sp. Ac-20336
TACGCTGCCGCAGGACACCGCCGCGGCGATCAGTCGGAGTCTTTTCATCGATGTAGGTCGAGGTGTCGGTTCATCCCTGTTGCGGCCGCGCGATAGTCAGGCGCCAGCCGCCCATCAGATCGAATGGCGCCCAGAAAAACGGATGCGCGAAACGCGGCGTGTGCAGCACCGCCAGTTGCGCGGTGCGCATCGCATCGATCGCCTCATGGCCTTCGGCGAGTTGCGAGTAAAAGGTGCGCATCGTCAGCGCGCTCGATTCGTCGGCGACCGGCCACATCGACACGATCAGGCTCGTCGCACCGGCATAGAAAAACGCGCGCGTGAAACCGAGAATCTCGTCGCCGCGCGCGATCCGCCCCAGCCCGGTCTCGCAGGCCGACAGCGTGACGAGCGAAACGTTGTTGAGCTTGAGGTTGTAGATGTCCTTGGCGAGCAGCGAGTCGGGGCCGTCGGCGGGCTGCGTCGCCGGCGCGAGCAGGATGCGCGAGTGCAGCGGATCGATCGTGTCGGCCTGGGCGTGGGTCGCCACGTGCAGCACGCGGCCCGCCGGCGCGTTGTCGCGAAAGCTCAGGCGCGTGGCGTCGCCGTGCAGAAACACCTCGTTGTGCGCGAACAGCGGCGCGATGCCCTGCACTTCCGCCTCGGCGCCCGGCAGCGCATACGCGGGCGTGATGGTCGGATTGCCGAACGCGACCAGGTCGCTCGCGATCTTCTGCTGGCGTTGCGCGAGTTGAATGGCGACACTCGCCGACGGCGCGAGCGCGATCGGATGGCGTTCGATCAGGAAGCCGTCGGCATTGTGCAGCGCCTGGAACGGCAGATAGTGCAGCGCGCCGTGCGGCACGATGATGAGCCGCTCGTTCGGGCGCAGGCCGAGCGGCGCGATCAGCAGCGCATCGAGCTTGTCGCCGTAGGTGAGCGCGGCCGGGCGGCGATGCACGATCGCGTTGCGCATGTCGGTCACGGCGGCGTCCATGTCGGCGCGCGCGATCGGCAAGGTGTAGCCGGTCAGGCCGTCGCGACGCACCACCCAGACGATCATCTCCTTGTCGAGGCTGTGGTATTCGACGATCGCCTCGTTCGGCTTGAGCACGGCGCGCGTCGCAGCAAGGCTCGGCACCTGGCCGTTCAGTTGACGGTCGTCGACGCCGGCATCGACCCGGTTGCGCACGACGTCGAGCAGCGCCCGCGCGCGGCTGCGCTCGGACAGCATCCACGCGCCCTCGTAGTCGCCGGCGTCGACACTCAATGCGATGGCCTCTTCGAAGACCGTTTGCGTATCGCCGAACAGGCCGGTCTTGAACTCGTCGCTGCGAAACCGCGCGCGGATTTTCTCGGCGTCGTCGACGGCCAGCAGATAGGCTTCGCGCGCATGCGGCTTGTCGTTGAGCGCGAGATCGGCGCGGCCGATGCCTTCGTGAGCCCACAGGCGGTCGTAGTTCGCGTCGCCGGAATTGCCGCTTTGGCCCAGCAGCGCTTCGAACGCGCGTCGTGCATCCTCGGGCTTGCCTTCGGCAAGCAGCAGATTGCCTTCGATACGCTGATACTCGGGGGCAAGTTCCGCCGTGGCCGGCGCGCCGATCGCGTCGAAGGTCTGGCGCGCGCCGGCCGTGTCGCCGGCGGCAAGCTGCGCATTGATCACCGACATCAGCACGAGCGGCTTGTAGCGCGGCGACGCGGTCGCCAGCGCATCGTTGTAGGCGGCCAGCGCCTCGCGGGGTTTGCCCCGGCGCAACGCGACATCGCCGAGTACCTTGTCGGCCGGCGCGTAGACCTGCTCGGGCGCCTTCGGCGTCGAGGCGAGCGCCTCGCGGGCGTAGCGTTCGGCGTTGTCGAGATCGCCGGCATAGCTGTAGGCGATCGCGAGGTCGCGCTTGGACAGGGCCGCGAGGTCCGCGTTATTGGTCTGCCCGGCGACCACGAGCGCGCGCGCGGCGGCGTCGACGCTGTCACGAAAGTCGCCGCGCTCGGCCGCCGAAACGGACATGCTGCAATAGTCGTAGGCGGGAAGTTTGACGTGATCGCGCGAGAGCAGCAGACGCCCTTCGGCGGTCAATGTGTTGATCGTTTCGGCGTCGCGTTCGCGTTCCTCGGCCTGGCGAAAACCGAACGATTCGGGGG
>NZ_JAAGPS010000273.1:0-2285 GCF_017105025.1 Paraburkholderia sp. Ac-20336
ATGCTGTCTTACACAAGCCTCGTAGCTAGTACGCATCATTTCTCGATGTTTTTTTTTTTGTAATGACCCGCACCCCCCCCAGCTCTCCCCTCCCATTCCCCTCCTTCCCCTACCCGCCCCCCTTCCGACCTCGCTGACGCAGGATCGTTCGCCCGCCGTGATCGACCGTCACGAGGAACGGCTCGCGCGCGAGGCTGAAGGACGGCCCGACGAGCCGCGGCGCGACCTGTGGCTCGGGGTGCGGCCGACGGTGAACGGGAATGCCGCAGGCGCGATGATCGGGCTCGGCGTCGAGATCGGCCATCCGGACGATGCCCGGCAATACCGGCACGTCGAAGGTAGCGTCGCGGCCGGCGAATGCCTCGTGATCGAGGCGCCGCGCGACGCGTCGGCCGAGCCGAACGCGCCGAACGCAGGTTCACGGCTCGTGCTGCTGGTGCCGCGGGTCGTGGCGTAGCGCCGGCGCTGCGCGCTATGCACGTTACGCGCGCAGCCACATGAAGTTGCCGGCCGCGATGCCCTCGAACATCTCGTCGCCCGATGCGAGGATGTTGTTCTGCCAGTAGCGGCCGTGTTCCGCGTAGTGCGCGAACACGTCCGCCAGATATTCGCCTGTCACGTCGTTGCCCATCACCACCCGCACGAGCAGCACGATGCTGCCGGTGTCGGAGTCGAGACAAAGCTGCGCCTGGTCCTGCGCGTAGATCAGCAGGTTCGCCTCGAGCATCAGGCGGAACACGACCAGCGTGCGCCCGGCCGTCACCGTGCCGTAGTGGAAGCAGACGTAGATCGAGTCCGGGTCGTTCTCGTGATGATCGAGACGAACGTCGAAGCCTTCGATTTCGAGGGCCTGCGTCTCGACGATGTATTCGGCGTCGGGTAGCCCGACCACGTCGCAAATTTCGTGGATCAGCCCGACGAAGCGTTCCCTGCTCATGGAATCGATTTCCTATGCAGCGCGTGGTTTGCCCGGCAAAAAAAAATCGGGCACGGAGACGGAAGGGCGAGCCTTCCGCACCGTGCCCGTCGCACGGGACTGCATTGGCGCGTCGGATCTTACTGACCCTTCGCGGCGTCCGAGATATTTTTCGCGCCGTTGTTGCCGACCGACGCTGTTGCCGAGGTTTCCTGCTGCTGGATGTTGATCTGCATCGACGCCATCGTCATGGCATTGTTCTGATCGGCCATCTGCTGCATCTGGCCGACCATGTCGGCGCTTTGCGCGCCGCTTTGCTGAACACCACTGGCTGCGATAGAAGACATGATGAATAACTCCAAAAAAAGATTGAGAAAGAAACTGCTCACTGCCGGTTGCCCTGCGGGCCGCTTGCTGCTGCCCTCGCGGGCGGTGAATTGCGAAAAAACGCCGGGACAACCCGTTCAGGCCGATGCGCCGTGACGCTCCTGTATCGACAGCACGATGCGGCGGGCGGCGACCATGCCCCGGTACAGCTTCTGCAGATCGAGGCGCTCGCCGTCGTCGGCCGCCGTCTGCGTGGCCTGGCTGATGCGGCGCGCCGTCTCGTCGAACGCGGCGGCGATGCGGGCGACCCGCTGGGCGCCGTCGGGTGCGGCGAGCGTCGCGTCGAGCGCGCTCAGATCCTGGGCGATGGGTATCAGTGCGTCGTACATGTCCGTTCCTTGAGTGTTCAATTGTTTGCCTCGTCCTCGCTGCTGGCGAACAGATGCTTGGTGCCGTCCGGGGTTTCGGCGTAGCGCAGTCCGCCGGTCGCGACGACTTCCGTGAACTGGGCGTCGTGCGTCGGCAGCTCCGCTTCCTTCACGTCGATGTCGATGCGTTTGGCGTTGCGGTCGAGATCGGCGCGCACGCCCGCGATCAGCGTGCGGAAGGTCGCCATCGACGGCACGCTGCCCGTCACGCGGAACACCCCGTGGCCCACGTAGTCGACCGTCGCGCCCGTACCCGTCAGCGACTGCTGGATGTTCGAGACATCCTGCTGCGCGACGTCGTATTCGCGCCGCACCTTGCCCGGTGCGATTGCGTCCATGATCCGCTGTGCCTTGGCGCTGTCCTTGTACTGCGGCACGATGCCCTCGACGACCACGCCGTCCTTGCCCGGCATCGCGTGCAGGTCGGCGAAGCCGGCCCGGTGCAGCGCGCCGTCGATCTCGCGCGCGAGCGAAGCCGGGTTGAACTTCACGTTGGCCGCCTCGCTCGACTGCGCGCCGGCGAACATGGTGCCGACCGCGCCCAATACCCCGACCGCCACCGTGCACATCAGCGCGGCCACCGTGGTGCGCCAGGTCAGCTTGCCCGACAGCCG
>NZ_JAAGPS010000274.1:0-2056 GCF_017105025.1 Paraburkholderia sp. Ac-20336
TCGCCGCACGGCCTGGCCTTCCGCGCTCGCCGCGCCCGCGAGCAAAGCAATGGCCGAATCGGCGAGTTGCAGGCCGATCGCCTCGCGATGCGGCTCGCTCGACGCCGACGCCGCGAACCCGGCGAGTTCCTCGATGAACGTGGACACAGGCATGCCGCTCATGAGGCGAGCGAGATGCTCTCGCGGCCGTCGGCGGCGACCGCGAGCGGCACGCTGCCGCGCCACGGGCCGTCCGGCAAGGCGAGTTCGACCGAGAGCACCGCGAGGCCGCCGGCGGACAACGCCGCGACCGGTGGCCGGTCATGCGCGGCCACGACCGACAGCGGATACACGCCCACGCTGGTCTCGAGCGTCCACGCGTTCAGCGCGCCGCCGCCCGGCACGTCGGCGAAGCGCGGCGCCGCCTGCGCGACGGAGAGCGACGCAGCGGCATCCGTCAGCCAGCGGCTCGAGGTTTGCCACGACAACGGCTCGCCACCCGACGCGACGCAGCGGTTCACCCGCACCCAGCTACCCTTGTAGGCCACCGACAGCTCCACCGCGTAGCGTTCGCCGAGCGGCGCGTCGCCTTCCATGCGCGAGAGCGTGGCGTTGCGCGTGAAATCCGGTGCGATTCGCAGCAACACTTCTTCCGCGCCCGCGCGGCGTGCCGACGCTTCGATCGCCGCCAGCACCTCGGCGGCACGCGTCGCGCCGGCCGGAATCGCGAGCAGCGCGGCCTCGCCGATCGCCGTGGCGCGTTTCGCGAGATCGAGTTCGGCGCGATCCGCGGTCTGCCGCAATTGCGCGTAGAGCGCACTGGCGTCGACGAGACTGTCTTCACCGAATGCCTTCACGAGCGGCTCGCCCACGGACCACGGCAGCCCATCCAGACCAATCACGCCGATGCGCGCCTTGCTATCGGCACGATCTCCGAGTCCCTGCTCGCGCAGAAACTCCCCTGTCTTCTCGCCAAGACGCGGCGCCGACACGACCTCGCCCAGATGCGAAACCTCGCGAATCCACGGATGCACGCGCGGCGTCAGCGCGGCGAGCAGCGTCGGCGCGCCGTGCGGCAACACCACCGCGAGCGCCTCGCTCCAGTACGGCACGAAGTGCGTGAGCCACTGCACGGGCGCGGGCTGCGCGAACGACGTATAGGCCAGCACCGCATCCAGGCGCGCCTCCCGCATCGCCTGCTGCAACCGCGCCACGCGGGCTTCCAGTATCGCTTGCGGGACTTCCTCCCGCGACCAGCTGATCAAACCTCGACGCATAGTCAGGACTCCTTTTACGCAGGCGGTCAGGCCGGCACACTGATGAGATCGCGCGTCGTTCCCGTGAGAACGTCGCAGCCGCTCGCCGTCACGCGCACCGTATCGCCGAGCACCATATAGCCGGCCTCGGGGTGATACGTGTTGGGGTGCACGATCAGCGTCATATCGGGCTCGAGCACGAGTTCGACGTTTTCCAGCACGTGCGGCCCGTCGACGAAAAGGCCCACGCCGTGGCCGCGCACCCGCGTATACGCCGACGTCACGTAGTCCCCGAGACCGTGGCGGCGGAACACGTCGTTCTGCGCGCGCGCCACGTCGCCGTGCGTCGCGCCGGGTCGCACCGCCGCGATCCCCGCTTCGAGCGCCTCCCGGTAGACCGCATAGGCGCGCAGCTGCGTGTCGGTCGGCTCGCCGACCACGAGCGTGCGGCAGATCTGCGCGTAGTAGCCGTCGACGCACGGCGTGAGTTCGGTGGTCACGAGATCGCCCGCCGCGATGCGCCTGTCGCCGGGCGGATGCATGCCGCGCACTTCGCGACCGCCCGTGCCGAGAATCACGAAGTTCTCGGGGCATCCCTGGCTGCGGAACCACGCTTCGACTTCGGCGATCAGTTCGTATTCGCTGCAACCCACGCGCGCCGCGTCCCGGAACACCGCGTAACCGGCGTCGGCCAGCGCGGTGGCGCGCGCCACCGCAGCGGCTTCCGCCGCGCTCTTCCTGACCATCAGCCGGTCGAACCACGCGGTGGCCGCCGTCATGCCCGCGCCCAGCGGGCCCTGGGCAAGACGCGTGGGGGACAC
>NZ_JAAGPS010000275.1:0-2111 GCF_017105025.1 Paraburkholderia sp. Ac-20336
TGAGGCCCGCCGGCTGCGGCGCCGCGCAATGCTCGCCGCTTTGCGCGTCGCGCCCGAGCCATGCCGAGCCGGCCCGCCACCATGCCGACTCCTGCGCGGGCGCGTAGTACACCGCAAAGCGCGTCCGCGCGTCCCATGCCGCGGCCGCTGCCGTGGCCAATGCAGTGCCGCTCACAGGTCGTGCTCCACGTACAGTTGCACGCGGTCCGCCGCGAAATGCGTGAAGCCGTATTTGATCGGCGTGCCTTGCAGGTCGACGTCGACGTTTTCGACCCACAGCACCGGCTGCTGCCGGTTGATGTTCAGACGCCGCGCGACTTCCGGCTCGGGCAGCACGCTGCCGATACGGCTCCACTTGCGCAGATAATCGCTCACGCCGAATTCGGCGAGCGCCTTCGTCACACCGCCGACACGCTGCGCGACTTCCGGCAGATCGGCGAAACGCGTGGCCGGATACCAGCTGCGCGCGAACGTGAGCGGCACGCCGTCGGACTCGTTCAGCGATTCGATGCGATACACCGCCGCGCCGGCGCGCAGGCCCAGCGCCTTCGCGACGCCGGCCTCGGCCTTCACGCGCGTGGCCGCCAGCATCGTGCCGGCCGGCGCGTGATGCTGCTGGCGCAGGTTCTCGGTGAAGCGCGTGCGGCGGCCGATCGTATAGTCGATCGCGCCCGGCTGCACGAACGTGCCGCGGCCCTGCTCGACGCTGACGAGGCCGAGCGCGGCGAGGCCGAGCATCGCGCGGCGCACGGTGTGGCGGTTGACGTCGAAGCGCCTGGCGAGTTCGCCCTCGCTCGGCAGGCGCCCTTCCTCGCCGAAACCGCTGGCCGCGATCTCGGCGGCCAGAATCTGTTCGATCTGCCTCCAGACGGCCACGCCCGCGCCGCGCTCGAGCATCGTGGCCGGTGTCGCGCTGTCGTTCGATGTCATGGTGCTGTCATTCCCCTAGGTTCAAATGATCGCCGTGAGGTGCATTGTAGTGCGCGAGCCATGATGGAAATATGAAAACGTGCCCGCGTACAACGAATCCTTCAATTGCGCCTTTAAACGTCTAGACGTTTAGATGAATAGATGCTCAAATGTCCACTCGATGGATCGACAGGAAACCCGATGAGCGCCACTTCCCTTTCGCCCGGCATGCCGTCTTCCGCCGCGTCGCCGGCGCGGCGCGCGTGGATGGCCGTGCTGGCCCGCACGCCGCGCGCCGATCTCGAGGCCACGCTCGCGCAGGTGCTGCAAGAGCTTCCCCAGCCCGTCTACGACTGGCTGCGCCCGCCTGAAATCGGCCTCGCGATGGTGCGCGGGCGCGTCGGCGGCAGCGGCGATCCGTTCAATCTCGGCGAAGCAACGGTCACGCGCGCCACGCTGCGCCTGCGTGCCGATGGCGCGGCCCCGGCAATCCTCGGCGTGGCCTGTCATCTGGGACGCGACCGCCGCCGCGCCGAACTCGCCGCGCTCGCCGACGCGCTGCTGCAAATGCCGGAGCATCACGACGCGATGCAGCGCCGGCTGATCGGGCCGTTGGCCGCCCAACAGCAGGCACGCCGCGCACGCCGGCAGCAGGACGCCGACTCCACGCGCGTCGAATTCTTCACGATGGTCCGGGGCGACTGATGGAAACCTCACCGATTGCATTGTCCACGCTGACCCCGGGTTTCGCCGATCCGGTCCACGACACCCAGGCGGTGTTTCGCACGCTGCTCGATGCGCTGTCGCGGCCGGGCACGCCTGGCGTCGTCGGCGACCGCCTGCCCGGATCGAGCGAAGCACACGAAACGCACGACTCGCACGAAGCGCGTGCCGAGCCCGCCGCGTTCGCCGCGCTGCTCACGCTGTGCGACTACGCGACGCCGATCTGGCTCGCCCAGGCCGATACCGCGCTCGCTTCCGCGCTGCGCTTTCATACCGGCGCGCCGCTCGTCGAGACGCCCGCTGAAGCCGCGTTCGCCTATATCCACGATGCCGACGCCTTGCCGCCGCTCGACAGCTTCGCGCTCGGCAACGCCGAGTCGCCCGAGCAATCGGCCACGCTGCTGATCCGCGTCGCGTCGCTGACGGGCGGCGCGCCGGTCGTGCTGGGCGGCCCCGGCATTCAGATCGGAAGAGCGTCG
>NZ_JAAGPS010000025.1:0-62330 GCF_017105025.1 Paraburkholderia sp. Ac-20336
GGCGGCCCACGACGGCGCGGCCGAAGCCGAAGCGCACGCGGCGTTCGCCGACGCCGACGGCTACACCGCGCCGGCACGCGCCGAAGCGCTGCTGCTCGGCCTCGGCTTCACGCTCGACCAGACGCGCGAGCCGGTCAGCAGCTTCTCGGGCGGCTGGCGCATGCGGCTCAATCTCGCGCAGGCGCTGATGTGCCGCTCCGACCTGCTGCTGCTCGACGAACCGACCAACCACCTCGACCTCGACGCGATCGTCTGGCTCGAAGACTGGCTCAACCGCTATGCCGGCACGCTGATCGTGATCTCGCACGACCGCGAGTTTCTCGATTCGGTCTGCAACGTCACGCTGCATCTGGAAAACCAGCAGATCAAGCGCTATGGCGGCAACTACTCGCAATTCGAAGTGCTGCGCGCGCAGCAGATCGCGCTGCAACAGAGCGCGTACGAAAAGCAGCAGCGCACGGTCGCGCATCTGCAGAGCTATATCAACCGCTTCAAGGCGCAGGCCACCAAGGCGCGCCAGGCGCAAAGCCGCGTGAAAGCGCTGGAGAAGATGGAGCTGATCGCGCCCGCGCACGTCGCCTCGCCGTTCACGTTCGAATTCCGCACGCCCGACTCCGCGCCGAATCCGATGATGGTCATGGAAGACGTGCGCTGCGGCTATCGCGCCGAAGACGGCAGCGAGATTCCGATCGTCGAGCGCGTCATGCTGTCGATCCAGAACGGTCAGCGCATCGGTCTGCTCGGTGCGAACGGCCAGGGCAAGTCGACGCTCATCAAGACGCTCGCGGGCACGCTCGAATCGCTCTCCGGCCACGTGCGCGAAGGCAAGGGCTTGCGCATCGGCTACTTCGCGCAGCATCAGCTCGAAACGCTGCGCCCCGACGACACGCCGTTGCAGCATCTCGCGCGCCTCGCGCCCGATACGCGCGAGCAGGAACTGCGCGACTTCCTCGGCAGCTTCAATTTTTCCGGCGACATGGCGACCGCGAAGATCGCGCCGTTCTCTGGCGGCGAAAAAGCGCGCCTCGCGCTCGCGCTGATCATCTGGCAGAAGCCGAACCTGCTGCTGCTCGACGAGCCGACCAACCACCTCGACCTCGAAACGCGCCACGCGCTGACGATGGCGCTCGCGCAATTCGAAGGCACGCTGATTCTGGTCTCGCACGACCGCCATCTGCTGCGCGCGACGACCGACCAGTTCATGCTGGTCGCGAAGCACCGTCTGCAGGAGTTCGACGGCGATCTCGACGACTATCGCGACTGGCTCTTGCAGCATGCGGCCGAGCAGCGCGCGGCGCTGAAGGCGAATGCCTCGGGCGCGGCCGAGGCGGCGTCCAACGGCGCGGCAGGCAATGCCGACGGCAACGTCAATCGCAAGGAACAGCGCCGTCTCGAAGCGGAAACGCGGCAGAAGCTGGCGCATCTGAAAAAGCCGCTGCAAAGCCGTATCGCGAAGATCGAAAAGGAAATGGACGCGCTCAACGCGGAGAAAACGACGCTCGACGCCTTCGTCGCCGATCCCGCGAGTTACGAGCCCGAGCAGAAGAGCAAGCTGACGGACGCGATCCGCCGGCAGGCAGATGTGAATGCGCGCCTCGACACGCTCGAAGCCGAATGGCTCGAGACGCACGAGGAACTCGAACAGATCGGCTAGCGGCACGCAGCGCCGGGCCGCGCCGGCATCGATGGGAGCCTGGCCTTGTCATTCGCAACCTCATCGTCCACCTCACCGGCGGCCCCGGCGCTGCAAGGACTGCGCGTGCTCGACCTCACGCGTCTGCTGCCCGGCCCGGTGGCCGCGCTGCGGCTCGCCGAACTCGGCGCCGACGTGCTGAAAATCGAAGCGCCCGGCGCGGGCGACCCGACCCGCACGATGCTGCAATCGTCGGCTGACCGCGTCGCGGGACGGCCCGGCGCGTTCTACCGGATGGTCAATCGCGGCAAGCGCGAAACGCGCCTCGACCTCAAATCGGAGGCGGGGCGCCATGTGCTGCGCGCCCTCGCGGCCGACGCGGACGTGCTGATCGAGAGCTTCCGGCCCGGCGTGATGGAGCGTCTCGGCCTCGGCTACGAGACGCTGCGCGCGGCGAATCCGCGGCTCGTCTATTGCGCGATCAGCGGCTATGGCGCGAGCGGTCCGTTCGCGCAGCACGCCGGCCACGATCTGAATTACATCAGCTATGCGGGCGTGCTCGATCAGCTCGCCGCGCGCGACGGCACGCCGATCCTGCCCAACTTCCAGATCGCCGACCTGCTCGGCGGCGCACTCGCCGCCGTCACGCAGATTCTCGCCGCGCTCTGGCAGGTGGCGCGCGGCGGCGAAGGCCGCTTCGTCGATGTCTCGATGACGCACGCTTCGTATGCGCACAACGTCATCGCGCAAGTCTCGCTCGCCAACGAGGGCGCGGCGCCCGCCGCCGGCGCCGGCCTGCTCAACGGCGGCGTGCCCTGCTACAACCTGTATCGCACACGCGATGGCCGCTGGCTCGCGGTCGGCGCGCTCGAACTGAAGTTCTGGGAAACGCTGTGCATGGCGCTCGACCGGCCCGAATGGGCGACGCGTCACTGGAGTCTGGGTCAGGCGATCGGCGGTCCGGATGCGCTTGCGCTCACAGAGGAACTGGGCGCCGTGATCGGCACGCGCACGCTAGCGGAATGGATGCAGTCGCTCGAAGCGCTCGACTGCTGCGTGTCGCCGGTGTTGACGGCGGCCGAGGCCGCGCGGCATCCGCTGTTCGATCCGCAGGCGTATGCGGCGGCAAGCGATGGCCTGAACGACAGCGATGGGGAGAACTTCGCGGGTTAGCGCGGATGCCGCCACGGCGGCTGCGCGACGGATTCCACGAGAATCAAATGCGCGGCCTCGCGCAATACCGCAATACCGCAATACGATGGACCTCGGCGGCCGTCGCATGACGAGAACAAACGCATCAGGCAAGGCGCGGAAAACAAGCTTGAAATACAAACGTGCAAAAGAGGCGTGCAGACCCCACGCTCAACGCCGCACCACCGTCTGTCTCGGCAGCGTCTGACGCGGCGACTTCTCGTCGTCGTACAGCAGATGCTTGCGGCCTTCCACATGGCGGCTGATCGTGGCGCGCACCTCGGCGGGCGTCACGTCCTCGGCCACCACCCGCCGCGATATCTGCCCCGCCGTGTCGATCCATTCGACGATCCGGCAGGCGCCGCCCCAAGGCTGGTGAATCGGTGCGGAGACCCGGCAACCACGCACCTGGATAGAACGCTCTGCTGCGGTTTCATGTGACTGTTTCAAAGCGCGATCCTTTTTTCGGGCATCAGAAGAGACATAGACCCTTACAGCTTAGAAAAAAGGCGTGGCGGCCAGGTTACAGCCAGGAACGAGATATTTACCGTGCATTACGGCATGCAAGGCGCACCCACGGCGCCCGCGCGCCGCAAGTCCCTGTTTATTCGAGCGTGCGGACCCGATCGATGGCCTGTTCGATCCGTTCGACCGCAACGACCTGTAAGCCTTCGATCGGCTGTTTCGGCGCGTTGGCCTTCGGTATCACCGCGACCGAGAAACCGAGCTTGGCCGCTTCCTTCAGACGCTCCTGGCCGCGCGGCGACGGCCGGATCTCACCGGCGAGGCCCACTTCGCCGAACACGACGAGCCCCTTCGGCAGCGGCTTGTTGCGCATCGACGAATGGATCGCGAGCAGCACCGCGAGGTCGGCGGCGGGCTCGGTGATCTTCACGCCGCCCACCGCGTTGAGGAACACGTCCTGATCGAAACAGGCGATGCCCGCATGCCGGTGCAACACCGCGAGCAGCATCGCGAGACGGTTCTGCTCGAGGCCGACCGCGAGACGCCGCGGATTCGGCGCGTTAGCCGCATCGACGAGCGCCTGCACCTCGACCAGCAGCGGCCGCGTGCCTTCCTGCGTGACCAGTACGCACGAGCCCGGCACCGACTGCTCGTGCTGCGACAGGAACAACGCCGACGGATTCGCGACGCCGCGCAAGCCGCGCTCGGTCATCGCGAACACGCCGAGTTCGTTGACCGCGCCGAAGCGGTTCTTGATCGCGCGCACGAGGCGATACGACGAGTGCGTGTCGCCCTCGAAGTACAGCACCGTATCGACGATATGTTCGAGCACGCGCGGGCCCGCGAGCGCGCCTTCCTTGGTCACGTGACCGACCATGATGATCGTCGTGCCCGACTGCTTGGCGATGCGCGTCAGTTGCGCCGCGCATTCGCGCACCTGCGCGACCGAGCCCGGTGCCGATGTCAAGGCATCCGAATAGACGGTCTGGATCGAGTCGATCACGGCGACGTCGGGACGCTGCTCGGCGATCGTCGCCTGAATCTTTTCGAGCTGGATTTCCGCGAGCAGTTGCAGCTCGCTCGCGGTCGAACCCGGTTCGAGCAGCGAGAGCCGTTGCGCGCGCAACGCGATCTGCGCGCCGGACTCTTCGCCGCTGATATACAGTGCACGTTTGTGCGCGGCGATTTCCGCGAGCGCTTGCAGCAGCAGCGTCGATTTGCCGATGCCCGGATCGCCGCCGATCAGCACCACGCCGCCCGGCACGAGACCGCCGCCGAGCACGCGGTCGAATTCGCTGACGCCGGTCGTGAAGCGCGGCACGTCGGATGCTTCGATGTCCGCGAGACGGCGCACCGGCGTGCTCTTCGCGAGCGACTGGAAACGATGCGTGGCCGGCCCCTCGGCCACCGATTCGACGAGCGTGTTCCACGCCTGACACGACGGGCATTGGCCCGACCACTTCGGCGATTGCCCGCCGCACTCGCTACAGATGTACAACGTCTTTGCTTTCGCCACGCGTTACTCCGCACGGACCGGCACACGCTGCGCGACCGCGCACATGAGCTCGTAGCCGATCGTGCCGCAGGCCTGGGCGACGTCGTCGATCGGCAAGGCGGTGCCCCACAGCTCGACGCGCGAGCCGATGTTGGCGGTCGGCACCGGCGTGAGGTCGACCGTCAGCATGTCCATCGAGACGCGCCCGACGATCCGCGTGCGCACGCCGTCGACGATCACCGGCGTGCCTTCCGGCGCGACGCGCGGATAGCCGTCCGCGTAACCGCACGCGACCACGCCGATACGCATGGCGCCGCGCGCGGTAAACGTCGAACCGTAGCCGACCGAATTGCCCGCGCTCAACGTCTGCACGGCGATCAGTTCCGAGGCGAGCGTCATCGCGGGCTGCAGGCCGGTGCTCTCGATCGCGGCCGTCACGCCCGAGGGCGACGCGCCGTACAGGATGATGCCGGGGCGCACCCAGTCGAAATGCGCTTCCGGATGCCAGAGCGTGGCCGCCGAATTCGCGAGGCTGCGCGCGCCGGCAATGCCTTGCGCGCCGCGCTCGAACGCTGCCATCTGATGCGCGATGCCGCGCTCGGCGTCGGCGTCGGAGAAATGGGTCATCAGCGTGATCTGGCCGACGCCCTGGCAGGCGCGCGCGCGCTCCCATGCGGCACGGAATTTCTCGACCGTGTAGCCGAGCCGGTTCATGCCGGTGTTCATCTTCAACTGGATGTTGACCGGTTTGGACAGGCGCGCCATTTCGAGCATGCGCAACTGCTCGTCCGAATGCAGCGCGGTGGTCAGGCTGTAGCGGTCGATCACGTCGATATCGGTCGGTCGGAAAAAGCCTTCGAGCAAAAGAATGGGGCCCGCCCAGCCCAATTCACGCAACTTCACCGCTTCTTCGAGGTCCAGCAACCCAAAGCCGTCCGTTGCGCGCAAGCCCGGAAACACGCGCGCGAGGCCATGTCCGTACGCGTTTGCCTTGACGACGGCCCAGATTTTGGACTTCGACGCATAACGCCGGGCGACGGCAAGATTATTGGCGAGAGCAGCGGTATGTATCGTGGCTGAGAGGGGGCGCGGCATGGGATTTTTTCGTAAAGACACTTGCGAATCAGCGGCTTACCTGGCGTTTTCGGCGCTCGGCGGCCCGCTGGGCGGTGCGATCAAGGATTCTGCTAGTCCGAATCCAGCTATTTTCGTGATATAAAGCCGTGCGCACAACCCATTTCGATCGGCATAAGCCCGGACGCACTGCAAACGGCCGGGGCGGACAGACCGCAGCGAGGACAGCATCGCATCAGATGAAAAAAGGTTTTTACACCATCATGGCCGCGCAGTTTTTTTCGTCGCTGGCCGACAATGCGCTTCTGATCGCCGCTATCGCACTGCTGAAAGATCTTCACGCTCCGAACTGGATGACGCCGCTGCTCAAGCTGTTCTTTGTGCTGTCGTACGTCGTTCTTGCCGCCTTCGTCGGCGCCTTCGCCGACTCCCGTCCGAAAGGGCGCGTGATGTTCGTCACCAACACCATCAAGGTTCTCGGCTGCATCACGATGCTGATGGGCGCGCATCCGCTCATCGCCTACGGCATCGTCGGCTTCGGCGCGGCGGCCTACTCGCCCGCCAAATACGGCATCCTCACCGAACTGCTGCCGCCTGACCGGCTCGTCGCCGCGAACGGATGGATCGAGGGCACCACGGTCGGCTCGATCATTCTCGGCACCGTGCTCGGCGGCGCGCTGATCAGTCCGCATATCGCCGCGCCCATCCTGCACCTGCGCATTCCCACCGTGAACACGCCCTCGGAAGCCGCGATGCTCGTCATCATGGGCATCTACGTCATCGCGGCGCTCTTCAATCTGCGCATTCCCGATACCGGCGCGCGCTATCCGAAGCAGGAACACGGGCCGATCCGCCTCATCACCGATTTCGCCGACTGCTTTCTCGTGCTGTGGCGCGACAAGCTCGGACAGATTTCGCTCGCGGTCACGACGCTGTTCTGGGGTGCCGGCGCGACGCTGCAATTCATCGTGCTGAAGTGGGCCGAGGTGTCGCTCGGCATGTCGCTGTCCGAAGCGGCGATCCTGCAGGCGGTGGTGGCGGTCGGCGTCGCGGGCGGCGCGATCTTCGCGGCCTCGCGCGTGCCGCTGAAGAAGTCGCTCTCGGTGCTGCCGGTCGGCATCATGATGGGGATCGCCGTGATGCTGATGGCGTTTTATACGCGCGATCTGTTCCCCTCGCATTGGGGCATCTATTTCGGCCGCATGCACATGCCCGGCTATCTGATCGTCGCGTATCTCTTCCTGATGCTCGTCGGCGGTCTGTCGGGCTTCTTCGTCGTGCCGATGAACGCGCTGCTGCAGCATCGCGGGCACGTGCTGCTGTCGGCGGGACACTCGATCGCCGTGCAGAACTTCAACGAGAATCTCTCGGTGCTCGTGATGCTGTGCCTGTACGCGGTGCTCGTGTGGCTCGACGTGCCGGTCGCGGCCGTGATCGTGCTGTTCGGCACCTTCGTCTGCCTGATGATGTGGCTCGTGATGCGGCGCCACCAGGCGAACCAGCGCGCGTTCGATTCGGTCGCGCTGATCGGCGAAGCTAAACACTGAGCCAGCGCTGAACAGGCGCTGGCCCCCCGGGCCGGCCGCGTGTTTCGTTCCGCGAGCCGGCTGTTTCGACGATGCGCATGCGCTCCCCGCGCGCGCGCCTTCTTCCTCGCCTGACCATGACTCAACCGATTCCCAATGTGCTGACGATCGCCGGTTCCGACTCCGGCGGCGGCGCCGGCATCCAGGCCGATCTGAAGGCTTTCTCCGCGCTCGGCGCCTATGGCGCGAGCGTCATCACCGCATTGACCGCGCAGAACACGCGCGGCGTGAGCGCGATTCATGCACCGGACCCGGGCTTCGTCAGTGCGCAGCTCGACGCGGTGTTCGACGACATCCGCATCGACGCGGTGAAGATCGGCATGCTCGCGAATGCGCCGATCGCGCGCGCGGTCGCCGATGCGCTGCGCCGTCACAAGCCGAAGCACATCGTGCTCGACACGGTGATGATCTCGAAGAGCCATCACGCCTTGCTGCTGCCCGATGCGGTCGCGGTCGTGCGCGACGAACTGCTGCCGCTCGCCGACCTGCTGACGCCGAATCTGCCGGAAGCGGCCGCATTGCTCGGCATGCAGCCTGCCACCGACGAAGCCGGCATGACCGGCCAGGGCGAAGCGCTGCGCGCGCTCGGCGCGCGTGCGGTGCTGATGAAGGGCGGCCACCTGAGCGCGGCGGACAGCCCCGACTGGCTCGTGCAGGCCAGCGGCGCCTTGCGTCTCGGCGGGCCACGCGTGCCGGTGAAGAATACGCATGGGACGGGCTGCACGCTGTCGTCGGCGATTGCGGCGCTGATTCCGCAGCGCGGCGATCTCGCGAGTGCGGTGGCCGACGCGAAGGTTTATCTGACCGGCGCGTTGCAGGCGAGCGACCGTCTCGAAGTCGGTCACGGCGTGGGGCCGGTGCATCATTTTCACCGCTGGTGGTGAGGGATTTATCGTTGCGCGTGTGCGCAGATGCGTGCGTATGCGCCTGTGTTCGCGATGCGTCGCAAACTCGATCGCGATCGCACGCCGCGAATGCCGCACTACTGCCGCACGACTGCGTTGCGGCTATTGCATGGCGTAATGCCGCGCCTGCTCGGGCCAGTCGTCGGGCACGATAAAGCCGCGCGAGCGTTCGAGCAGATGGCCGGCACCGTCTTCGACGAACGCGGCGACCATCACCGGGCTGTGTTGATGCGAAGTCTGTACAGCGAGCGTAGGCGCATCGACGTATGACGCGCGTTCGTCGTCGCCCTGCTCTTCCAGAGCCGCTACGCGTCGCGGCGCAAGCCATTCCAGTCGCGGCAAGACCCGCCAGATCCGCGCATGGGCCGCCGCGAACCCGGGCCAGTCGCCGCGCGTGACCCACCAGCCCCGCCCATGCGCGGGATCGAGCTCGGGCGGATCGAGCGGCGTCTCGCCATGCCGATAAAACAGCCAGCCTTTGACGAACATCTGCGGCGTCCACGGCCCCGCATAACCGGCCAGCACGAACTCCTCGCGCGCGCTCAACGGCAACTGATGATTGAGCAGATGCGCGAGCTTGATGTCGAAGCGGTCTTTCAGATTGGGGCCGACGTAATCGGCGAGACGTCCCGCCTGCGCTTCGCGTGCGGCTCCCGCGTGCAGGTAGCACTTCACCGCCAGTTCCCAATGCAGCCGCGCGCCTTCGTGCGTCTGCACGAGAAAATCGCATTCGCCGAGCGTGACGCCCGCGCGCCGCAACGGCACGCCCGCGGCGACGAGTTGCGCGGCCGGTCCATGCTGCAGAAACCAGCCAAGCAACCGCTCGGCATAGCGGCCCAGGCGCGTGATGCGCGTCGCCGAGAGATCGCGATGGAGCGGCTCAGGCGCGGCATCGAGCGCGCGCAGCCAGGCGACGGTCGCCTGCCGTTGCTGCGGCGTTTCGACGGGATTCGCCAGCACGCCGACCGGCAATTGCGGACGCAACAGATCGGGACTCAGCAGCAACCACGCGAGATCGCGCACGGCGGGGTCGCGCAACGGATCGTTGTGCGAGGGAGCGGCGGCTATGTCGGGTGACGACTCGGATGACGAGTGGAGTGGCGCGCTGGATTGCGGCGCGGATGGCGCGACCGCTTGCGTGTGCGTGTGAGCGTGTGCCTTACCAGGCGCTTCAATGCGCACATCGGGACGCTCATCGCCCCGCTTATCGGGCCACACACCGAGCAGCGTGTCGAGCAGCCCGGCGCGAGAGATCGGCGCGGCGGCATCGTGCGCCGCCGGCCCCTCGGGCGTCGTCACTTCGGCTCGTTCGACGGCGCGCCGCCGCCCGCGAGCCACGTATCGCGCGCGAGGCACAGATCCGCCCAGGCCTTCGCCTTGTCGGGCAGGCTGCGCAGCAGATACGCGGGGTGGTACGAGACGATCACCGGCACGCCCTCGTACCGATGCACGCGGCCGCGCAGCGACGAAATGCTGGCCTCGGTCTTCAGCAGGCTTTGCGCGGCGAAGCGGCCGAGCGCGACGATCAGCTTCGGCTTGACGAGCGCGACCTGGCGCTGCAGATACGGCTCGCAACGCGCGACTTCGTCCGGTTGCGGATTGCGGTTGCCGGGCGGACGGCACTTGATCACGTTCGCGATATAGACGTTGGTGCCGCGCGCCAGCGCGAGCGAACGCAGCATGTTGTCGAGCAGCTTGCCGGCCTGGCCGACGAACGGTTCGCCAAGGCGGTCCTCGTTCTCGCCCGGCGCTTCGCCGACCAGCATCCACTCGGCGTTGCGATCGCCGACACCGAACACCGTGTTCGTACGCTTCTCGCATAGGCGGCACGACTCGCACGCGGCGACGCGCTCGCTCAGCGCGTCCCAGTCGAGCGTGTGGACGGCAGGCAGTGCGGGAGCGTTGCCGCGGGCTTCAACGGGTTCATGAGCGGATTCACTAGCACGCGAATGCGCGGGCAGATCGTCGAACCACGCGAAGTCGTCGTCGGGAGGAGCGTCGAAGTTGGGCGGCGCGGGAGAATAGGCTGGCGGTTGCGCCCGCTGTTGCTCCTGCTGACATGCTCGCGATTGTGCGGGTTCGCGATGCGCTGCGGCTTCGTCCTGCTGAGCGGGTTCGCGTCGGGCTGCGGTCGTATCCTGCTGAGCGGGTTCGCGTCGGGCTGGCGATGGCTCGCCCCGATCCGCCGACGCGTGCATCGCTTCGGGCATGGTCCGCGATGCGGGCTCCGCTCGACGCTCATCGCGCACGTCGCCCTGCATCGATTGCAACTCGTCCGCGCGCTCCCGGGCGGCGCGATCGTCGGAGCGATGGCGTGGATCTTCCGCCAGCATCGCTTCGTCGCGCTCCTCGGGCGCACGCCGTTCGCCTTGCGCCTGAGCCTGAGTTTGACCCGCCGGCACATCCTGCTCGCGCGCCCTAGCATGCACGCTCTCGCCCCCTTCGTCCCGCGGTGCGTGCGCGCCCCCGGCATCACCGAGTCCGACAGCCGCCTCGCCCGCCGGCTGCCGCGCCGCCATGCCGCGCCGCACCCACAGCGGCGCGAGTCCGAATTCTTCGAGTACCGATTCATGCAGCGCCATCTTCGCCCTCCGTGGCAAACGAAAGACGCATCACGATCGCGTCCTCCCGGCCGCGATGCCGCGCCGGATAATAATTTTTGCGCCGGCCGATCGACGCGAAGCCGAAACGTTCGTACAGCCGGATCGCCCGATGATTCGACGGCCGCACTTCGAGCAGCAGGCCCTCGAGTCTTTCGGCGCGCGTGATGCGCACCGCCTCGCGCAGCAGCGCAAGGCCCGCGCCCGCGCCTTGTACCTGCGGCGCGACGCATAGATTGAGCAGATGCATTTCGTCGACGACCGGCATCAGCACGCAATAGCCGAGCAGCGTCCCCGTCACGTGGCGCAGACAAACGCCGAAATAACCGTTGCGCAGCGAATCGCCGAAATTGCCGCGGCTCCACGGAAACTCGTAGGCGAGCTTCTCGATCGCGGCGACTTCGTCGAGATCGCTTTCGGTCATCGGCGACATGTAGCGGTCCGCGAGCAGCACGCCGCTCATCGCCGCGCCTCGCCGTGCGGCGCCTGTGCGGACGCGCCGCCGTCGGGCGCGTGCCCGGCGGTCTGCGCCGCTTGCCCTGCCTGTGCCGCCGCTTTGGCCGCCTTTTCGGCGACGCGCTCGGCCGTGGTCTGCGCGACCTTGTCGCGCACGTATTCGGGCGCGGCCTGATCGGCAGGCACCGTGCGGCCGGCGTGAAACGCGCGCAGCGCCGCGTAGGCGAGCGGCAACGCATGCGGCAGCGCCTCGCCGTCGACCGTCCGTGCGGCGACCACGGCCGGCAGCCGCGCACCGAACGCCGCAGCCGCGTTGCCGGCGAGCGTGAACGGCGCGTCGGGCAGCACGAGCCGCTCGGGCGCATCGAGCGATGCCGTCTGCACGACGCGCCATTCGTGTTGCGCGTCATCCCACGCGTAGTCGGCCCAGTAAATTTCGTCCATGCGCGCGTCGAGCGCGGCGAGCACGCGCGTCACCGAAGGATCGCGCAGACGCGCGCTTTCGGCGCACGCGAGCAGGGTGCCGATCGGCACGACCGGCAGATTCAGGCCGAACGCGAGGCCTTGTGCGACGCCGGTCGCGGTACGCAGACCGGTGAACGAGCCGGGACCGGCACCGAACGCGATCGCGTCGCAGTCCGCGAGCGCGAGGCCGGCTTCGGCGAACAGCTCGCGGATCGCGGGAAGCAGCCGCGTGCTGGAGACCGCGCCGGTCCGTTCGTGGCGCACCCAGACGCGGGGTTCGGCAGTGGGCCGGCCAGTGGTATCGACGCTCGCGGACACGAGCACCGCCGAACAGAATTCGGTCGAAGTATCGAGGGCAAGGAGCACTGTTTGAGTCATGGACCGTATTGTAATCGGCGCCGTGCACGGGGATGGTGGTTTGCGGCCTCGCGGCGCGCGCGGGCCGGGTGGTCGCGTGGCCACCGCTGCTCGCTACCCGCCGCTTGGTGCCTCTTGGCCTGTTGCGCCCCTTGGCACCGCCTCGCGCGCCTTGCCGCCGCTTGCCGCCCCCGGCCGCCGTTTGGAATAAGCCCTCGGCCCCGCGGCCGCACTCAATTGTTATGATTTTCGGCCGATCCCATCCACGCCCGCCCAGCGGGCCACACGACCATGACCGACATCGATACCCAGTTCGCCCAGGCCCAGCAAGACGTCAAGCAGTTGCCCGAGCGCCCCGGCAATCTCACGCTGCTGCGTCTTTATGCGCTCTTCAAGCAGGCCAGCGAAGGCGACGTGCACGGCGACAAGCCGGGCTTCACCGACATCGTCGGCAAATACAAGTACGACGCATGGGCCGCGCTCCAGGGCACCGCGCAGGACGCTGCGAAGCAGCAATACGTCGAGCTCGTCGAATCGCTGAAGAGCGGCGCGGCGGCCTGACACACCAGCGGCCTCAACGAGAGCCGCGAAATCGCCGCAACAAGGCCGCCCGACCGGGAAAAACGGCCTCGCGGCGATTCCCGAACCGCGAACGCCACGCCCGGCCGACTCACCCGCCCTACCCGTTCCGGCACACTTTTCCGATCAGACGATTCCGAATAGTGGCGCAGTGCAGCAAATACCTATATAATGCGGCCTGCACTTCATCGCTAGTGCTGCTTTCCCGAGCGGCTCTGGCGGCGCAGCGCCCCGTAGCGTTTAGCTCCAATCCAGTTTAGAACCTGTCCCCTCCTGCCTGGCCCTCTACGGGCGTCAAGTCCAAGGCTGGCGGCACGCCATGTCGGCATGTCGCATCCGATACAGCTTCTAACGAAAAGCTCGCCTTCATTGCTGCGAGCTGCCCCCGTTTTTCGATTTGCTCGCTGCTTCTTTGCTCGCTGAATCCGACGACTTGGGTATGCCGATTGGCGTTGACGTTTTAACTCCCTGAATTTCCCAGGATCGTTTTCAAGGATTCACATGACTTCGAGCAATTCCTCCGCCAGCCCGTTGAACGCCATCGCCGACGAAGCACTCGGTCTTACCCCCGAGGCTCCCGTCGCGGCCGCTCCGGCTGACGCCAAACCGACCTTCGCGTCGCTCGGCCTGTCCGCGGAAGTCGTCTCCGCGCTGACCGCCGCCGGCTACGAGCACCCGACGCCGGTGCAGCAGCGCGCGGTACCGGCCGGCATCGCCGGCCGCGATCTGCTGGTGTCGAGCCCGACCGGCTCGGGCAAGACCGCCGCCTTCATGCTGCCCGCCATCGAGCGTTTCGCGCAGCTGCAAAAGACCCAGGCGAACCAGCCGCGCGAACCGCGCCCGGCCGACGGTGGCCGCGGCCGCCGTCCGCAGCCGGTCGCGCGTCCGACCATGCTGGTGCTGACCCCGACCCGCGAACTCGCGATGCAGGTCACGACCGCCGCCGCCACCTACGGCAAGCACCTCAAGCGCCTGCGCACCGTCAGCATTCTCGGCGGCGTCGCCTACGGCCAGCAGCTGATGCTGCTCGCCAAGAACCCCGAAATTCTCGTCGCCACGCCGGGCCGTCTGATCGACCACCTCGAGCGCGGTCGCATCGATCTGTCGCAACTGCAGATCCTCGTGCTCGACGAAGCCGACCGCATGCTCGACATGGGCTTCATCGACGACATCGACACGATCGTCGCCGAAACGCCGGCCACGCGTCAGACCATGCTGTTCTCGGCCACGCTCGACGGCAAGATCGGCTCGCTGACCGGCCGTCTGCTGAAAGACCCGGAGCGCATCGAGATCGTCCAGCGCATGGAACAGCGCACCAACATCGCGCAAACCGTCCACTACGTCGACGACCGCGATCACAAGGACCGTCTGCTCGACCATCTGCTGCGCGCCGAAGGCCTCGACCAGGCCATCGTCTTCACGGCCACCAAGATGGACGCTGATCAGCTCGCGGGCCGTCTGGCCGACGCCGGTTTCGAATCGGCCGCGCTGCACGGCGACCTGCCGCAAGGCGCGCGTAACCGCACGATCCGCGCGCTGCGCGAGCGCCGCGTGCGCGTGCTGGTGGCGACCGACGTCGCCGCTCGCGGTATCGACATCCCCGGCATCACGCACGTGTTCAACTACGACCTGCCGAAGTTCGCCGAAGACTACGTGCACCGTATCGGCCGTACCGGCCGCGCGGGCCGCTCGGGCGTCGCGGTGAGCCTCGTGCATCATGCGGAACAGGGTGCGCTGAAGCGCATCGAGCGCTTCGTGCGCACGCCGCTGCCGGTCAACGTCGTCGAAGGCTTCGAGCCGCGCAAGGCGCCGCCTTCGGGCAACGGCCGTCCTGGCTTCGGCGGCCGCGGCCGTCCGGGCGGCAACGGCCGGCGCTTCGGCAACGGTTCGGGCAAGCCCGGCGGTTACGGCAACGGCGGCTCGCGCAACGGTAACGGCAATGGCAATAGCAACAGCAACAGCTGGGGCAACCGGTCGGCCGGCGGCGGTTCGCGTGACGGCTACAACAACGGCGGTTCGCGCGACGGCGGCTACAACGGCTCGCGTGACGGCTACGGCGCGCGTCGCAACGACGGTCCGCGTACGGCGCGCCGTGGCGGCTAAACAGGCGGGCTGAGCGTCGTTGATCGCGGCGCGGCGTGTTTCGAAAGAACCCGCCCGCGTTTGCCGTTCAGGACACGCAGCAGGACCCGGACAGCGCCCCGCTGTCCGTCGGTCCGGAAAAACCGGTGCTCAGGCACCGGTTTTTTTTCGTCTATCGCTCGCCACCGAAAATTTCACGATATGAAAAATTTTTTTGTGTCGTAAAAAATCATGCTGCAAGGCACAAGACGGCCTATTGCAATAGGGGAAATATCGTTTCTCAATACGAAATTACAAGTTCAATGCATTGATTTTATTGAAAAATAAATATTGGAAAAACGCTTTGCGGCGCCTGTTGCGCGACCTTCGATTTGCCTAGACTCTTATATAAGACTTCACGAAACAGAACGCCCAGCCGGGCCCGACGCTTCGAGAAGACAGAGTCACCCATCCCCCATAACAGGCCTAGAAGGAGCACATCATGACCATGACCCGCGAACAGCAAGTGCAGCAACTCAAGCAGCAATGGGAAACCGATCCGCGCTGGAAGGGCGTCAAGCGCACCTACTCGGCCGAAGACGTGGTGCGTCTGCGCGGCTCGGTGCAGGTCGAGCACACGCTCGCGAAGCGCGGCGCGGAAAAGCTGTGGGCCGCCGTGAACAACGAGCCGTTCGTCAACTCGCTCGGCGCGCTGACCGGCAACCAGGCAATGCAGCAGGTCAAGGCGGGCCTCAAAGCGATCTATCTGTCGGGCTGGCAGGTGGCGGGCGATGCGAACGTGGCCGGCGAAATGTACCCGGACCAGTCGCTGTATCCGGCCAACTCGGTGCCGCTCGTCGTGAAGCGCATCAACAACACGCTGACGCGCGCCGACCAGATCCAGTGGTCGGAAGGCAAGAACCCCGGCGATGAAGGCTACGTCGATTACTTCGCGCCGATCGTGGCCGACGCGGAAGCCGGCTTCGGCGGCGTGCTGAACGCGTTCGAACTGATGAAGGCGATGATCGAAGCGGGCGCCTCGGGCGTGCACTTCGAAGACCAGCTCGCTTCGGTCAAGAAGTGCGGCCACATGGGCGGCAAGGTGCTCGTGCCGACCCGAGAAGCCGTCGCCAAGCTGACCGCCGCGCGTCTCGCCGCCGACGTCTCGGGCACGCCGACCGTGCTGCTCGCCCGCACCGACGCGGAAGCCGCCGACCTCGTGACCTCGGACATCGACGACAACGACCGCCCGTTCCTGACCGGCGAGCGCACCGTCGAAGGCTTCTACCGCACGCGGCCGGGTCTCGAACAGGCGATCTCGCGCGGCCTCGCCTACGCGCCGTACGCCGACATGATCTGGTGCGAAACCGGCAAGCCGGACCTCGAGTTCGCGAAGAAATTCGCCGACGCGATCCACAAGGAGTACCCGGACCAGCTGCTGTCGTACAACTGCTCGCCGTCGTTCAACTGGAAGAAGAACCTCGACGATGCGACGATCGCGAAGTTCCAGCGCGAACTCGGCGCGATGGGCTACAAGTTCCAGTTCATCACGCTGGCCGGCTTCCACGCGCTGAACTACTCGATGTTCAACCTCGCGCACGGCTATGCCCGCAACCAGATGACCGCCTTCGTCGAAATGCAGCAGGCGGAATTCGCGGCGGCCGAAAAGGGCTTTACGGCCGTGAAGCACCAGCGCGAAGTCGGCACCGGCTACTTCGACGCGGTGACGCAGACGGTCGAGCGCGAAGCCTCGACGACCGCGCTGCACGGTTCGACCGAAAACGAGCAGTTCTTCGACAAGAAGGTGGCCTGAGGCCCACCCGCCGCGAAGTCGAAGCAGTGGGCCACGCGGACCGGGCGGTGTCGCCGGTCCCATGCGTGGCCCGGGAATGATCCGGGAATGGCCCTGGAATCGCAGCAACGATCGGCAAACGGCAGGCGGCTCCGTCAGAGAGCCGTCGCCAGAGGGAGGGACCGCGCCGCCGGGGGCCGACAGTCGAGCCGAAGCCGGCCCGCAACCGGCTCCCGGTGGCCGGGGCACGACAAGACAGAAAAAATCTCGCAGCAGGGGGAAATCCGCACAGCGCATCGTGCGGCAACAAGAAGCGCGCCGGCCTTATCGCTGGCGCGCTTTTTTTTCGACGCCGGCACAACGTTCAACGCGATATTCAGCGATACACGATCACCGGAATCTTCGTGTGCGTGAGCACCCGTTGCGTTTCGCTGCCGATCAGCAGGCTGCCGAGCCCGCGCCGCCCGTGCGAGGCCATGAAGATCACGTCGCAGCCGCCCTGCTCGGCCGCCTCGATGATGCCGAGGTAAGGCGCCGGATGCACGCTCGTGCGGCTGTCGACGTGTACGCCGACCCGGTGCGCGGCCAGTTCCACCTCGCGCAGATGCACCTGCGCCTCGCGCTCGCTGCGCTGCAAAAACTCGCCCGGCGGCTCGACCGCGATGTCGGAGAACGGCGAGTACGGATATTGCGGCAGACATGCGTACGCGGTGATGCGCGCGCCGACGACCTGCGCGAGATCGATCGCGCCCGCTATCGCCTTGCGTGACAGATCCGAACCATCGGTCGGAACCAGGATGTGCCTGAACATGATGCCCTCCGTCGCCGGCTGCGCGCAGCGCGGCGTCAGCGTTCAACGAAGCCCGCCGGGCAGGCTGTTCGAATGATTGTAGTGCGTGCCGATACGGGCGGAGACCGGCCAAGGGTCTGTCCCGATGCCGGGACCGGCGGGCGCTTGCGCGTCGGTCTCCGCGATTGGTCTCCGCAGTGGGTCTCCGCTGTCCGTCCCCGCCTTCAGTCCCAGTAACCGGGCTCGCCGTACGTATGCTTGAGAAAGTCCAGAAACAGCCGCACCCGCAGCGGCAGATGGCGGCGCTGCGGAAACACTGCGTGGATGCCGATCGGCGGCGCGGCGAATTCGTCGAGCACGGTGACGAGCCGGCCGGCCGCGAGTTCGTCGCCGACCTCCCACCACGAGCGCCACGCGAGCCCATGGCCGGCGAGACACCATTCGTGCAGCACCGCGCCGTCCGAGCATTCCATCGTGCCGGACACCTTGATCGACACCACCTTGCCGTCCTGCTGGAACATCCAGCCGCGCTGCTGGTTCGCGCTCGCGCCGAACGCGAGGCAGTTGTGGCGTGCGAGATCGGCGAGGCTATGCGGTGCGCCGCGCCGGCTCAGATACGCGGGCGAGGCGACGCACACGCGCCGGTTTTCGGCGAGCTTCAGCGAGACCAGCGACGAATCGGGTAATTCGCCGAGCCGCACCGCGCAGTCGAAGCCCTCGTTGACGAGATCGACGAGGCGGTCGGACAGATCGAGTGTGATCGACACGTCCGGATGCCCGACCGTGAACGCGGGCACGAGCGGCGCGACATGGCGGCGCCCGAAGCCGGCCGGCGCCGACAGCCGCAGATGGCCGCTCGCCTTCACACCGCCCGCCGACACGCTCGCCTCGGCGTTCTGCATGTCGTGAATGATGCGCTGACAGTCTTCGAGAAAAGCCGAGCCTTCGAAGGTCAGCGTGAGCTTGCGCGTCGTGCGCACGAGCAGCTTGACGCCGAGGCGCTCTTCGAGCGCATCGATGCGCCGGCCGATGATCGCGGGCGCGACGCCCTCGGCGAGCGCCGCCGCGGACAGGCTGCCCTTGGCCGCGACGGTGACGAAAGTCTCGATCTGCTTGAAACGGTCCATGAACGGTGCGCGCCGCGAGCAGGAGCAAGGGGCGGAAATAGGGCGATTGGCGTCAGATTAGGTATATGAAAGTAAAAGATCAAGTGATCTTTAGCCTATTTTTTAGCACCTAAGGTCACCAATACAATCGATCCCGACCTCTGACAGGAGCGCACGGCAATGTCGGCCACAACGACACCTTTCCCGCGAGCAGTGATCTTCGACGCCTATGGCACGCTTTTCGACGTGCATTCGGTGATCGCCGCCGCCGAGCAGTTGTTCCCCAGCCACGGCAATGCGCTCTCGCAGTTGTGGCGCCAGAAGCAGATCGAATACACGCAACTGCGCACACTCGCCGCGCGCACCGACGCTCCCGGCGAACACTACCGCCCGTTCTGGGATATCACGCTCGACGCCCTGCGCTTCGCCGCGAAAAAACTGCAGCTCACGCTCGGGCGCGTGGCCGAAAAGCGTCTGATGGACGAATACGCGTGCCTGTCCGCCTTTCCCGATGCGGTGCCGGTGCTGCGCGCGTTGCGCGAGGCGGCGTCGAACCCGAGTCTGAACCCAGATCAGAACCCAGCCCCAAGCTCCGCGAGCACCACAGCCGCGGCAACCACGCCTCATGTCGGGCTCGCGATCCTCTCGAACGGCAATCCGCAGATGCTCGACATCGCGGTCAAGAGCGCGGGCATGAGCGCGCTCTTCGATCACGTGCTGTCCGTCGACGCCGTGCGCGCCTACAAGCCCTCGCCCGCCGCCTATGCGCTCGGCCCGGCCGCGTTCGGCGTGGCCGCGCGCGAGATCGTGTTCGTCTCGTCGAACGGCTGGGACGTGGCCGGCGCGACGTGGTTCGGTTTCACGACGTTCTGGCTCAACCGGCAGAACGCGCCGCTCGAAGAACTCGGCGTCACGCCGCATGGCACGGGCAGCGGCATGAACGATCTGCTGGCGTTCCTGCGAGCGCCTGATTCGCCCTCGCCCCATATCGGCCAGCCTGAAAAACCGCGCGGCGACGGCACCCGCAAGCGCGCCGGCCCGCGCGCCTGACGAGCGCCCGCGCGGCGATCCGGCCAGCGCCATCCACTCACTGCTTTTCAACCTCCACCTTTCCGCAATCCGACTTTCTGCAATCTGACCGACCAAGGAGAAAACATGACGAATTCGCTGTCGCTGCCGCAAGGCATGGAAATCACCGGCGAGATCAAGCCCGGTTTCGAAGCGATCCTCACACGCGAAGCGCTGGAACTCGTCGCCGCGCTGCATCGCACGTTCGAGCCGCGCCGCCAGCAGTTGCTGCAGGCGCGCGTCGAACGCACGCGGCGGCTCGACGCGGGCGAGCGGCCCGACTTCCTCGCCGCCACGCAGAGCGTGCGCGACGGCGACTGGCAGATCGCGCCGCTGCCGCAAGACCTGCAATGCCGCCGCGTCGAGATCACGGGGCCGGTCGAGCGCAAGATGATCATCAACGCGCTGAACTCCGGCGCGGATTCCTACATGACCGACTTCGAGGATTCGAATGCGCCCAGCTGGGACAACCAGATCACCGGCCATATCAATCTGAAGGACGCGGTGCGCCGCACGATCTCGCTCGAACAGAACGGCAAGTCCTATAAGCTCAACGACCGGACCGCGACGCTGATCGTGCGTCCGCGCGGCTGGCATCTCGACGAGAAGCACGTGAAGGTCGACGGCAAGCGCGTATCGGGCGGCATCTTCGATTTCGCGCTGTACATGGTCCACAACGCGAAGGAGCTGGTCGCGCGCGGCTCGGGTCCGTACTTCTATCTGCCGAAGATGGAGAGCCATCTCGAAGCGCGTCTGTGGAACGACCTCTTCGTCGCCGCGCAGGAAGCGGTCGGCGTGCCGCGCGGCACGATTCGCGCGACGGTGCTGATCGAGACGATCCTCGCCACGTTCGAAATGGACGAGATCCTGTACGAGCTGCGCGAACATAGCTCGGGCCTCAACGCGGGCCGCTGGGACTACATCTTCTCGGCGATCAAGAAGTTCAAGAGCGACCGCGACTTCTGTCTCGCCGACCGCTCGCAGATCACGATGACCTCGCCGTTCATGCGCGCCTACGCACTGCTGTTGCTGAAGACCTGCCATCGGCGCAACGCGCCGGCGATCGGCGGCATGAGCGCGTTGATTCCGATCAAGAACGATCCGGCCGCGAACGAAAAAGCAATGGGCGGCGTGCGCTCGGACAAGGCTCGCGATGCCGGCGACGGCTACGACGGCGGCTGGGTCGCGCATCCGGGCCTCGTGCCGGTCGCGATGGAAGAGTTCGTCAAGGTGCTCGGCGACCGGCCGAACCAGATCGGCAAGCAGCGCGACGACGTGCTCGTCAGCGCCGCCGATCTGCTCGACTTCCGCCCGGAAACGCCGATCACCGAGGCGGGTCTGCGCAACAACATCAACGTCGGCATTCACTACCTCGGTTCGTGGCTCGCGGGCAATGGCTGCGTGCCGATCCACAACCTCATGGAAGACGCGGCAACCGCCGAGATTTCGCGCTCGCAGGTGTGGCAGTGGATTCGCTCGCCGAAGGGCACGCTCGACGATGGCCGCAAGGTGACGGTCGAACTCGTGCGCGAACTCGCGGCGCAGGAGCTCGACAAGGTGAAGCAGACGGTGGGCGGCGACACGCAGCCGTATGAGCGCGCGGCGCAGATTTTCGAGCAGATGTCGACGGCGGAGCAGTTCACCGACTTTCTGACGTTGCCGCTTTACGAGGAGATTTGAGGCTGCGGGCCGGGTGGCCGGATTGATGTACGGGTGGATGCGCGGTTCGATGTACGTCTGGCCCGGACGATCGCCCGAGCTGTTACGACTCGATAGATAAAAGAATGGCGCGCCACGCGGTTAGCGGCGCGCCATTTTCCATGGTGCTTTGCACATCTCGTTTCGGGCCGTGCTTTTTGCCGTGCGTCTTGCCATGTTTCGTGCCGTACTTCGCGCTCCGTCTCTCGCGTGCCGCCTTTGCGCGGACCCACCACGCGGACGCGATGGGCAGGACACGATGCGCAAACATCGCGCCCTTTCACCCACTCGGTCTTTCGCGCGCCCGATCACCGCGTGCGGCGATACTCGACCCAATCGCCCGACCGGATCTCGGGCAGCCCCTTCACCGCGCCCGGCGTGACCGGATAGAAGCGGCAGTTCACGACGTTGCCGTCCACCTTCACCATGACCTCGCGGGCGAGGAAGCGGTCCTCGACGCCGGGATAGACGGCTTCGATTTCGTCGAGCACGGCAACGAGCGCATCGTCGATTTCGTAGACGTCGCCGCATACGTCGACGCCCGCCTCGTCGACCACGAGCCCCGGGTACAGGCCAAAGTCGAACAGATGGCCGCGCACGCTCGCGGTGCCGAGCAAGGTCGGCGCGGGGATGTCGTTACGCGCGGCGGCTTCGCTGATGTCGTTCGCTTCACCGGCACGCAGCGTGCCGTAGACAAAGACGGTCTGCATCGTCGTAGGGTCTCCTTGAGGTGAGGAGTCGGGCCGCGTTAGCCGCGCCTGTCGCGGGCTGTGTCGCGATCCGGTTGCGGCCCCGTGGTGATTTCAATGCAGTGATTGCAATCCTGCGGTTTCAATCCCGCGTTTTATCCCGTGGTTTATCCCGCGCTACGTTCGCCACGAACACGCCGGACAGTCGCGACATTATGCAACGCCAGAAAACGGGCAACCTCGGTCGCGAACCCCCGCGGCCGCGTCACGCTGCGACTTCCGCAGGCCGCTTCATGCGCGCCCGCCTCGCTCTCGACCACGAGACCGCAACGCAAGGCAGCCGCCCTCTACAATGACCGCACTCGCAGTGATTCGCGGCGGCCGGCCCGCATGCCGGCCGTCTCCCGTCATCCGTACCGGGCTTCGCCATGACTTCGTCCGCCGACTCCGACCTGTTGAGCCGCATCCGCTTCGCCGACATTCCGCTCGAGTCCGCGCCGACCGAGACGCATCCGATCCGCGTGCGCTCGCGGCCAATGCCGGCCGGCTGGCGCATCCCACGTCATACGCATGCCTGGGCGCAGGTCGCGTATGCATCGCGCGGCGTGCTGCGCGTCGCGACCACCGGCACCACGTGGATGGTGCCGCCCTCGCGCGCGATCTGGGTGCCGCCGCATGTGTCGCACGAGGTGTTCTCCGTCGAGGACGCGTTCCTGCGCACGCTCTACATCACCGAGAGCACGGTGCCGGCCGGACTCGACACGCCGCGCGTCGTCGAAGTGTCGAACCTGCTGCGCGAAGTGATTGCCGCGCTCGACATGCCGGGCCTGTCCGCCGCGCGCGAGCAGTTGCTCGGCGCGCTCGCGCTCGACGAACTGACGCGCTCCGAGCCGCTGCCGCTGTCCGTGCCGATGCCCAACGAAAAGCGCTTGCGCGCGCTCTGCGAGGCAGTGATCGCGGACCCGACGCATGGCGAGTCGCTCGAACAATGGGCGTCGAGCGTCGGCGCGAGCACGCGCACGATCGCGCGGCTGTTCCGTCAGGAACTCGGCGTGAGCTTTTCGCAATGGCGTCAGCAGGCGATTCTCGCGCGCGCGATTCCGCTGCTGAGCCAGGGACGGCCGCTCTCGCACGTAGCGCGCGAGTTGGGCTATCAGAGCCAGAGCGCCTTTTCCGCGATGTTCCGCCGTGCGTTCGGCGCGAGCCCGCGCGCGTTTATCGAACGAGGCGCCGAGCATCGCGTGGACAACGGCGAGGCCGGTGAACCGCCGGCGGACGAAGAGACGGCACAGGATCGCGCGAATCCGGCGGAGCCGGCCGGACGCTGAATCGCGACGCAACGGCCCATGCCCAGAATGCACGGCGCCGCATTGGAGACGGTGAGCCGGGCACCACTGCGCCGGCGCCACGCGTGTGAGGATCGTCTGAGAAGTCGCCGCAGAACGTGTGAATAACGTATAAAGCGCGCGCCGCATGTCTCGCGCCGCGCTCAAACCCGCCGCGCCAGATGACGAATTGCGCCGAGCTGCGCGAGCCGCGGCCCGGCGAGCCGGTAGCCCTTGCGCTGATACAGCCGCGCCGCGGGATTATCGACGAACACGCGCAGTTGCAGCTCGTGCAGTCCACGCTCGCGCGCCCATTGATGCGAGATGTCGAGCAGATAGGTGCCGGCGCCGAGCCGCCGGTATCCCTCGGCAATCTGCACGTCGCGGATATGCAGCGAATCGCCTTCTTCCGTGATGCGCAGCACGCCCATCGGCACGCCATCCACTTCGAGAATGAAATTCTCCGACTCGCGCCAGCTGCCGAGAAACAGATCGCTGCGCCAAACCAGATGATGCCGGCGATAGTAGCCGCCCATGTTGTTGCGCGTGAGGGCCTCGGCAAACTCGAAATCATCCATGCTGGCGTGGCGCAGATGAAACGGTGACAGGGCTTCAGTGGGATCAAACATGACGGGACCGCGAGGATGAGTCGGATCAACGGTAAAACAGGCTGCGCCCGCTGGCAATGGCTGTTTGTCCCGAGCGGGTTGCGGCGCGGCGCAAGGCGCGGGCGAAAAGAATACGCGGAAGAAGGCGGAAATCGGAAAAAAACCGCTTGAGAACGCCGCTTTTTGCGAGCGGGCTTGGCCGGTCTGAAGATCCCGCTCCGGCCAGGCGTGCGGGGCTCGAACCGCTGTCAGCACCCGCGCCGGGACACATCGGCCGACGGCGGCGCCATGAACGGCCGCCCTCCCTCATTCGACGGCCCCGCCCCGATGACTCGCACGGGCGCGCGACGATGACGCGACTCGCCTCGAACGGCGCCACCACAGCCACAACCCGCTCCCGCTCATGGCCGCGAGCGCGAGGCCGCCCAGCATCACGAGCGCTTCGAGCAGCGGACCGCCGAGCGCGCCGGTATGCAGCGGATAAACCACCGAGACAGCCCGCGCGCCGATATCGGCCTGATTCCAGCGCTGCGCAACCAGTACCTTGCCCGTCACCGGATCGACCCAGAGCAGCGTGCGCCCGTTCGGATGCGGATCGTCGGGGAGATGCAGCCGGACGTGTACGGGCCGATCCGCTTTCGCCGGTGTCTGAACGAGGTAGACGCGCCCGTCCGGGAACACCGCGCGCGCCGCCGCCACGAGCGTATCGAGAGGCAGCGTGGCCTCGCGTCCGCGCGAGGCCACGGGCAATGCTGGCGCATGCAGCGACGTGGTGCCGCTGATCGTGGTGACGAACTTGCGCAGCGGCTGCCAGCCCATATAAGCGCCGGTCGCAACCGATACGGCGATCACGACCCCGAGCGTGGCACCGGCGACCCGATGCAGATCGAAAAGGCTGCGAGTCAGTCCTTTGTGCAACTCGATGCGCCACCCCACTCTCCAGTCGCGCGGCCACCATAAGACGAGGCCGCTTGCCAGAAGCAGCAGATAACCGAGCGCGACGATCGCCAGGATCGACCGGCCCACATCATCCAGCATCAGCGAACTGTGCAGTTTGAACAGGAAGTTGACGACCCCTTCGCTCTCGCCACGCCGCCCCAGTTCGGCGCCGCTGAACGGATCGAGATAGAGCGTGCCTCGCCACGGGCCGCGCACGATAACCGACAGGCTGCCGTCCGCTTCGCGAGGCGGCAGAAACGAGAAGCTCGCCTTCTCGCCGAATCCGGCACGCAGCTTCGATCTGATCGTTTCGAGCGGGAGCGCCTCGCGATGGGCGTGGGTGTCGTGGGTGTAGGCCAGCACCCTGAACAGTTGCGGATGCAATTGTTCGTCGAGAGGCGGCGCGATCACGAGCAGCGCGCCGCTCAGGCCGATGAGCCCGAGCATCCAGCCGAGACTCAGCGCAAACCACCGGTGCGCGCTGAGCCAGAGGTTACGCAGCCGTCGCATGCCGGACTCGTATCGTAAGGAAAGCCAGGTTCATCGCTACGTCAATCAAGGAGTGTCCTGCCTATGAAGCGCCGCGTGTAGTGTCGGGTTGACGATCGATGAGCGGCGTCAGTCAGCAACGGCCATGGTTGCGTGTTGTCTTCGTCGCTCGAACGCGGCTCACGCTGAGCGTGTGAGTGGCGACGGAACGTTTCGCCCCAAGAAACGAGCGCATTATAAATACGAATGGTTTCCATTTTCAACTGTAATTTTTCTCCAGAAAATCATGACCTTTTCACTGTTTAAATTTTAAAAATACGGCAAATTTACGTATTTTCCCTAGCCATGACTACCCAACACCTCTCGAAATCATTACACAAACTTTTCAACTTGTGAAATAATGCAAATCATTCGCATTTGCATTTTCTTGAAAGTTGTGGCTCGCGCTCTTGCCTGAAGCGCTTCCAGCATGTCAGGCACTGCGGGTCCTTTCCGCGGTTGTCATCGTTTCCGGTTCTTCACATGATTCATTGTTTAGTTGGCCATACTGAATTCCATCTCCACGACGTGAAACGCCGTCCATCGCGGACGCAAGCGGAAGCACGCCCCGTCATGCAGCGATAGCGCGATCGAAATGGACATCGCAGGGCGTAGCGGCTTGCGTCGGTATTCATCGCAGTCCTGGCCGCCTAGCCGCATAGCGCCAAACGCAGGACCGCTTTCCGCACCCGCGCATCCCTCTCTCCCTGTGCTGTTCCGGACCCAGGCGTCAACCGCGTTCGCGTCGTGGCGCCTCATCCGTATGCATGCTCGCCCGCCCCATTCGCTGGACTGCCGATGAACGGCCGCTGACTCCGCGGCGGACTTTGCGCCTGTCTGCACACCCGATCTCTCACCACCGACGTCCCACTTCCTCAGGAAAAGAAGAATGATTCGCTACAAGCGCCTTACCGTGGCCATGGCTTTGTTGCCGTTCGGCATGCCCGCCTATGCCGCCGACGCCGACGCGCCCGAGCCGGCGAAGGAGAACGTGCTGGAATCCATCAAGATCACCGGCAACTGGCTAGGCAGCCCGACCGAGCAGAAGCTGCTGGAACATCCGGGGGCTCGCACCATCGTCGAGCGCAAGGAGTTCGAAGAGCGCGGCGCCATGAACGTGCGCGATGCCCTGCGTGGGATTCCCGGTGTGCAGGTTCAGGATAGCAATGGCACGGGCGGCAGCGATATTTCGCTGAACGTCGGCGTGCGCGGCTTGACCGCGCGCCTCTCGCCGCGCTCCACGATTCTGATGGACGGCATTCCGCTCGCCTACGCGCCTTATGGCCAGCCGCAGCTGTCGCTGGCGCCGCTGTCGCTCGGCAACCTGGAGATGGTCGACGTGGTACGCGGTGCCGGTTCGGTTCGCTATGGTCCGCAGAACGTGGGCGGCATCATCAACTTCGTGACCAGGCCGATTCCCGAGCAATTCACCGCAAACGCCGCGGTCGGCACGGAGATTTATAGCCACGGCGGCGACGTGAAGACGATGCCCAGCGCGTTTATCGGCGGCACCAACGCCAAGGGCCTCGGCGGTGCGATTCTCTACTCCGGCACGCATGGCAACGGGTATCGCGAGAGTAACGACCGCATCGATATCGACGATGTGATCCTGAAGGGCGCCTATAAATTCACGGTCAACGACGATATCGCCGTCTCGCTGCACCATTTCGAAGGACAGGGACGCATGCCCGGCGGCCTCACCACGCAGCAGTACGCCGACGATCCGTTCCAGTCCACTCGCCCCTACGACGACTATACCGGCCGGCGCACCGACGGTTCGATCAAGTACACACACAAGGATGCGCTCAACAGTTTCGAACTCCTTGCTTATTACACGGACTCGTTCCGTGGCAGCCATATCGAACAGGAGGGCAGCGGGGCCACGGCCGGGCTTCGCCGCCTGACTTCCGCGCCGCGCGGCTACCATACCCTCGCGATCGAGCCACGCTATTCACGGCTCATCGACATAGGCAGCATCGTGCAGGAAATCAGCGTCGGCTACCGGTTCCTGAACGAAGCCAGTTCGGAGACGGCCGCCCGTACCGCGTATTACGATCCGAATAGCGGAATCGATGCGCGCACGCTGGCGTCACAGGCCTATCAAACGAGCCAGGGCGGCACGACCGCCAACGCGTTCTATATCGACGACCGTATCGACATCGGGCGCTGGACCATCACGCCGGGGGTGCGCTATGAAATCATCCGCACCTTCAACAACGTGACGAACCTGAGCAACGGCGCCGTGACGAGCGCGCTGTATCCGAAGATCGATTCGCACGTGGCGCTGCCGATGCTGTCGGTGCTGTATCGCGTGCAGGACAACTGGTCGCTGTTCGCCAATGCCGGGCAGTCATTCGGACCCGAGCAGTATTCGCAGCTCGCCTCGACGACGCAAGGGCTTCATCCCGAGAAGGCCACGACCTATGAACTCGGCACGCGCTTTAACGGGCCCACGTGGGGCGGCGAGCTGACGCTGTTCAATATCGACTTCGATCAGGAACTGCAATTGAGCCGCTCGATCGTCGGCGACGGGATATGGACGGACCTCGGCGCGACGCGTCATCGCGGCGTCGAGTCCGCCGTGCACTACGACATCGGGAGCCTCGTACCGGCACTGAACGGGCTGTCGGTCTACGCGACCTATACGTACACGCAGGCGATTGCGAAGGCAGGTGTATTTGCCGGACGCGACCTGCCGCTCTACTCCCGGCAGGTCGCAACGCTCGGCGCGACCTACCGGCGCAATCAGTGGACCTTCAATGCCGACCTCTTCGCCCAGACGAAGCAGCATTCGCCGGGCGACCCCAACGCCGGCGCGACGTACGTCACGCAGGAAGATCCGACGGGACGCCTTGGCGACATCCCCGGCTATGCGACGGTGAACCTGCGCGCGGCCTACCATTTCGGCAAGGAACTCAACAACCTCGACGTGGCGGTGGGCGTCAAGAACCTGCTGGATCGCCGCTACTTCACGCGCTCGACCGATAACAACGGCGGGAAGTACGTGGGGCAGCCGCTCACGGTCTATATGCAGGCGTCGCTTTCGTACTGACCTTGAACGCGATGCCTGAAGATGCCGGCGCGACCCGTCGCGCCGGCATCGCGGTGCGCGACATCCTCGCGCTATGTCAGCGATCGCCTACGGTGTGGACAACAAACTTTGCGACAGATAGTCGAGCAATGCCGCAACACGCGCGGAGCGGATAACCTGCGACGGCGTGACCAGACTCAGATAGACCTGCGCTATTTTCCATTCAGGCAGCAGTTCGACCAGCTCGCCATGCCGCAAGGCATCCGCCACGACGAACTCCGGCTGTAGCGCTATCCCCATGCCGGCCAGTAGCGCCGGGATCAACGACTCGGCATTGTTGGTCCGCATCCGGCCGTCGATCGTCACACTGCATTCCTCACCGGATGCATGCTGGAAACGCCAGGACAGAGACGTCGAATGACTCGCGTAGCACAGACACGCATGCGCGCCGATTTCCCGCGGGTGGTCGATCGGCCCGTGTTGCGCAAGATATGCCGGACTGGCGACGAGTATGCGTCGCATGAGGTACAGATTGCGGGCGCGCATGGACGCGTCTTCCGGCTCGGCAATCCGGATCGCCACATCGAAACCGCCCCCGACTATATCGACGACGGCGTCGTCGAACGATACTTCGATCTTCACCTCAGGATAGCGCGCGAGAAACCCCGGTATCAGGGGCGCCACATACTTGAGGCCGAACGACATCGGCGCCGAGATGCGTAGCAGCCCCTTGGGCGCCCGCGCATGCGCCGACGTTTCCGCTTCGATCGACTCGAACTCCCGGACGATGTGCTTGGCGCGCTCCATCACGCTGAGGCCCGTCGGCGTGAGAGAGATTCGACGCGAGGTTCGATAGAGCAGCGTCGCGCCGAGTCGCTTCTCCAGCCTGATGACCGCCTTTGAAACCGTGGGTTGAGACATGCCGAGCGTTTCGGCCGCTTTCGCAAAAGAGCCTGTTGAGGCTACGCGCGCGAAAATCGCCCACGCTTCTAGATCGGGAAGACTTTGCATGCAATTGTTCTGAGGGTGGATTCCACTTGTTCTATTGGCCCGCCCTGGCAATCGGGTACAGAAGGCACTGCATACTGCCAACAGATGAAAAACGCTTCCAGGTGAAATGTTATCGGACCCGAAGCCAACTACAAATAGAACAAATGGAATAGAAGACATTCCATATCTGTCGCGAGGTGAAGGCTTTCGCGCCCGCAACCCTGGCGCGGCACACCCATTCGCAGCACCCCGCCCCGGCGCCTGAAAGTCGGCATGCAATCGCGCGGTATCGCGATACCATATCGGCTTACGTGATTTTCCCGACATGGCTTTCCCGACATCTTCCCGAAAGAACAGAACGGTATCCGCTCTCTTTTTCCATGCCAACACTCCCTGACCTCGAAGCGTGGGCCATCTTCGCGCGCGTTCTCGAAACCGGCTCGTTCGCGAAGGCGGCGGACTCGCTGGGCATTTCTCAACCGACCGTGTCGAAAGCCATTTCCCGCCTCGAACACAGGCTCGGCACGGCGCTCCTCTACCGCAATTCGCGCCAGCTTTCGCTCACACCGACCGGCGAGGTAGCCAAGGCACGCGCCATTCGCATCCTGAGCGAAGGGGAAGCCGTGGAAGCCGAGACATCGGCTCAGGTGATTCAGCCGCGCGGCATGGTTCGTATCACCGCACCGATGTCATTCGGAATCCGTTACTTCGCGCCGTTGATTCCCGCGTTCCTCGAACGCTATCCAGAAGTGGAAATCGATCTCGTCCTCACGGATCAGATCGTCGATGTGGTGGCCGGCGGTTTCGACATGGCGATCCGCATTGCGGAGCTTCCCGATTCGTCGCTGCGCTCGCGCCGGCTTTGCGTCGTGAATCGACCGCTCGTGGCAACGCCCGCGTATCTGGAACGTCACGGGCGCCCCGCTCACCCGCGAGACCTCGCCCACCACGCCTGTCTGATCTATACGAATCTGCCGACCCCCGAGCTATGGCAATTCCAGCATGTCGTGTCCGGTGAAAAATGCGCAGTGCCGGTGAAGGGCCGCATTCGCAGCAACAACGCGGATGTGATCGGCCCGGCGCTTCTGGCGGCACAAGGCCTCGCGCTCCAGCCCGAATTCATCGTCTGGGACGCGCTCACGCGAGGAGAACTGATCGATGTGTTTCCGGACTGGCGAATCAGCCAGATCAACGTGAACCTCGTGACGCCGCCCAACATCCTGCGCCCGGCGCGCGTTACCGCCTTGCTGGACTATCTGGCGGAATGCCTGGCTTCGGCGCCGTGGGCCACCGTCGTTCCCTGAGTTATCCTCCGAGTTGCCCCCTGCGTTACGCGGCCTACCACTGGTACTTGAGTTCGACGCCGGCGTAGTCCGCGTTGTGTCCGCCCGCGTGGCGAATCGAGTTGCCCACCTGGAAATGCACGGCTTCGATCGATCCGGTCAGGTTTGAGACGATCGTCCAGTCCGCTCGCAACTGGAGGTACATCCCGGTCCACAAGCTGCCTCTGCCCGCCGTGCCCGGCACGGCCTGATTGGCCTGCTGATACACGGCGTCGCCGGTCGTCTCGCGCCACTGGAAACCCAATGCGCCGAGTAGCGCGAGACTCGCCGTGGGTTTGAGCGTGATAGACGGTTTGACGTGAATGAGGTTCGCGTAGCCCGTATAGCCGGCCAACGTGAAGTAATAGCCGTTCGGAAACAGCGCATTGAAGGTTTCAATCCGGCCATCGCGTGGATGCCGGTCGCCCGAGGCGGCGTCGAGTTGCAGTGCAACGCGCGGCGACCACGGCATATCGAGCGTGTAGCCGGCAATCGAGCCGATCGCCCATGCAAGAATCGTGTTGCTGCCGACCGCTCCAGTCTGCAGCATGCCTTCGACGTCCCAATCAAAGTGCTCATGCGTGCCGGAATAGCGCAGATCCCAGACATCGCGGCGCTCGACACCACTCGCGTCGAGGAACTGCGCGTTACTACGGTCATAGCGCGACCAGTAGCCGGAAAGATCGCCCGGCCCCACCGATTGCCGCTCGACACGCACGCCGCTGAAGGTGAGATGGCGATTCGACACATCGTCGAATACCGTAGCGTCGCGGTTCTGCACGGGCTGCGTCGCATAGGCAATGAAACGCCACTTCTGGTATTCGTAATCGGCCCAGAGTGCATCGAACGACTGACGCACATTGGGACCGTCACGCACGGAAATGAAACGCTGCAGGTCGAACGCCATCTGTTGACGCCCGACGCGAAGCTTGAGCGTACCGCCGCCGACCACGCTGGTGTAGGTCACGAAGGCCTGTTCGAGATCGAGCGGATTCTGGTCCACGGGCGTCACCGCGTTCTTGCCGAATGCACGTGCGTCTTCGAGTTGCACGAAGAACTGCCAGTGTTCGGCGAGACGTGCATCGGCCTGGACCTCGATACGCTGGATCAGATACGTGTCCGCCTGCGCGGAGCCGATGCCGAACAGGGGTGCGTTATTGCTTTCGACACGCTCGCGCAGATTCGCGCCGAGCGTCAACCACGACACAGGATCTCCGCCGAGCGGGACGTACTTGAGCGTATCGAGCGGTTCGCGCGGAACACAGGGATTAGCGAGTACCGACCAATCTTCCTGCCAGCGGTTGAACATCACGACCGGCCGTTTGACATCGCACGCGGCAGCCGATGTGTCGGCGCTGACCGCGGTACTGACCTCGGCATCCGCGTATGCCGCGTCCGCGGCAACCAGCAGTAGTCCTGATATCACCGCGATACAGATAGCCGTTTCGCGGCAACGCCTGCGCATCGTCGCCGGCTCGACGCTTGGCGCAACGATTGCGGCCATTGGCGCAACGATTGCGGCCACGCGCTTATCGTTGCGTAGCCGTGCACGCCACGGCCAGAATCCGCGCCGCCGCGCCCTCTCGCCCTCCCTCATGCGCGCCCCGGCGTGGCCACGCGCTCGTGCTCTCCGGTCGTCAACGACAATCCCACGAGCGCGCAGGCGGGTACGAGCAGTGCCCAGAATCCCGCGTAGCGCAGCCCCATCGCCCCGGCCAGCGCGCCTGCCGCGAACGCGACGATCGCCAGCATCGTCTTCGCGAATCGCGCTCGCACCGCCGCGTGCATGGCCTCGTCCGCGCTTGCGGATAGCATGTCGAGGGCATCGAGGATCGCCTGGGTGACGTTGCCCGTCATCACGGTATGGGGCACACCGGGGCGTTGAATCAGCCGCGAATGCGCATTCTGCACGCCCATCGCGAGCGCGCCGATCACGCCCGTCGCGATGACCGGCAAGCTGTCGGACTGGGTAATCGGCGCCACCGACACGCCCGCGAGGCAAAAGCCGAACATGAGCACGGCCTGTACCGCATGAAGCACGCGCGCGCCCTGTCGGGCATGCCGCGCGGGAAGCGCTCGCACCAGCAGGCTGCTCAGCACGACACCGCAGACAAACGCGGGGAACACGGCCAGTTTGAGCAGAACGCCTGTGCCGAAGCCGGCGAGCGCGGCACCGATCAATACGAAATTACCCGTCACGTGCGCCGTGAACAACCCGAAGAGCGCGGCGAAACCTAGCGTATCGACGAACCCGGCAATGGCGGCAAGGATCGTGTCCTCGTATTTCATTTCGACGCGACGGCGTGGATTTCGGCGATGTAGCCGCCGGGGAACTGCACGATCGCGGCATCGCGCCCGTCCGAAGTGAACGGCGGCACGAGTACGGTCGCGCCGGCAGCCTTCGCCTTCCCCACCGTCTCGTCGAGATTCGATACGTCGTACCCCGTCGTTTCCCGCCCGAACGGATAGGGCAGATGACCATCCGTCACGAGCACGGTCATCTTGCCGAAGCCGGACTCGATCCGGATGCGGCGGTAGGTATCGTTGGGCCGGCCGATTTCGACGCCCGGCGCCCTGGGCTCATCGGACACCACCTTGCCGTGCGAAAATTTCACGAAATCGTGCACCAGCTTGTGCACGCTGTGCGGAGAAACGTAGACACGGTTCTCGGGCACGGTCTGCAACGCCGCGTAGTGAGGTGCCTGGGTATGCCAATAGATCTGCATGTTCACGCCGTCCGCCCACGACAGGATCGCGTCGCGGCCGATCGGATCGGGGAACGTATCGACGATCACATCCGCGCCATGCGCGCGCGCCGCCTTCACGGCCGCATCCATGTCGGTCACGAGATAACCGGTACGCTCCGCGCCGAAAGGAGACGGGATGGGTGTCTTGAAGCCGAATACGGAAATCGTGCCCACCGGGGTGAACACGAGCTGCGACATGGTCTGACTGGGCGTTGGCGTGACCTGAAAAACGCCCTGCTGCGACTTGCTGCCGCCGAACGTCGCCACGAAGCTGTCGGTGAAGCGGTCGAAATCTTCCGGCGCGACGTAGACGTGCGTCGTGTCGTACTGCGGCGCCACGGCGACGGACGGTGTCTCGGCCTCCATCGCCGGTGGTTTCGCGAACGACACCGACGCGGCAGCGAGTCCGCACACGAGCATCATGCCAGGCAACGTCGAGCGAAGGGTTTTCATAACGGAATGTCCTTGTTGTCGTGTCGAGATGTTCGATCGGTCAGGTGTCCTTTACAGTGGCGCTTGCGGAACCGCCGGACATGACCACGAGCACGCAGGCAGCAATCAGGCCAAAATGCTCGAAAAAACTGTTGAGCGCCGTGAAGCGCGCAGCGCCCGTTTGATTCCAGAAGTCGTTCGCAACCAGCATCGCCACGGCCGTCAACATGCCGAGGCCGCCCGCGCCGAGCCACGTATATCGGCGAAATATCACGCACAACGAACCGGCGATTTCCACGACGACCGCCAGTGCCGCGTACAGTGCAGGCGGATGCAGGCCGAAATGCGCCTGCTCCGCGATTGCGCTGTCGAAGTGCAGCGCCTTGTCGACGCCGCCGATCAGCCACGCCGACACGAGCGCCATCCGCACGAGCAATCCGATCCACGGCGGCTCAAGAAGCGCGCGGACCCAGGCGGGGTTGCCGCGCCCGCTCGTTGCCGCCATATCAGACCGCCCAGCAGGAACAGCCGAACGCCCCCCAGAAGCCCTTCGCGTCCGAAGTCGGCAAGGCGCTGCTCCATGCGCGCGCATGCGCATGGCCGTGCACCCCGCAGGCACTCGCGCAGCCGCACAGCGCCGCCGCGGCGGCACGTTGCAACGGCGCGCCGCCGCGTAACGCAGCGCCCCAGCCGCCATAACCACCATACTGGCGAACCGGCGACCAGTCGGGCATCGCCGGCGGAATCGGCGCATCGTACGAAGCGAACGGCCCCGCCCCCCAGACTATCCTGCCGCCCACGACCGTCAGCAAGGCGGTGGTGTCGGCGATATCGTCCTCGGCGCACGAAAAGAAGTCGCGGTCCGGCACCATCAGATCGGCAAGCTGTCCGGGCGCGATGCAACCTTTTCTGCCCTCTTCGTTCGAGAACCACGTCACGTACTCCGTCCACATGCGTAACGCCGTTTCGCGATCAGGCAAATTGCGCCGGGGATACATGCGCAGGCCGGCGATCGTCTTGCCGCTGACCAGCCATGCGAGCGAGACCCACGGGTTGTACGACGCCACACGCGTCGCGTCGGTGCCGGCCGACACCTTGATGCCGTTCTCCAGCATCTTCGCGATGGGCGGCGTGGCCTCCGCCGCCTGCGCACCGTAGCGCTCGACAAAATACTCGCCCTGATAGGCCATCCGGTGCTGCACCGCGATGCCGCCACCCAACGCGGCGATGCGCTCCATCGAACGTTCGGAGACGGTTTCCGCATGATCGAAGAACCAGTGGATGCCGTCGAGCGGAATGTCTCTCGCGACCTTTTCGAACACGTCGAGCGCACGGCCAATGGTTTCGTCATAGGTGGCATGCAGCCGCCACGGCCAGCGATTCTGCGCAAGCACGCGCACCACGCCTTCGAGTTCGTCCTCCATCCCGGCCGGCAATTCCGGACGCGCGACGCGGAAGTCCTCGAAGTCGGCCGCCGAAAACACCAGCATCTCGCCCGCGCCGTTGTGGCGAAAATAATCCGTGCCGTCGTGATACCGGACTGCGCGGGTCCAGTTCACGAAGTCCTCCTTCTCGGCCTTCGGCTTCTGGGTAAACAGGTTATACGCGACACGCACGGTCATTTCGCCTGCATCGTGCAGTTTGCGAATAACTTCGTAATCCTCCGGATAATTCTGCGAACCGCCTCCCGCGTCGATCGCACCGGTCACGCCAAGGCGATTGAGCTCGCGCATGAAATGGCGCGTCGAATTGTATTGATACTCGGGCGGCAGCCTGGGCCCTTTCGCAAGCGTCGCATAGAGAATCGCGGCGTTCGGATTGGCCAGCAGCAAGCCGCTGGGATGGCCCATGTCGTCGCGCTGAATCGTGCCGCCCGGAGGCTCCGGCGTATCCTTCGTATAACCTACCACGCGCAGCGCGGCGGCATTGAGCAGTGCACGGTCGTATAGATGCAGGATGAACACGGGCGTATCGGGCGCCGCCTCGTTGAGCTCCGCAATCGTCGGCAAGCGCTTCTCCTCGAACTGATGCTCGGTAAAACCGCCGACCACCCGCACCCATTGCGGCGCGGGCGTGATCGCGACCTGCCGCCTGAGCATCTCCATCGCGACGGCGAGCGAGCGCACGCCATCCCAGCGCAGTTCCATGTTGTAGTTCAGGCCGCCGCGAATCAGATGCAGATGATTGTCGATCAGACCCGGCAACACGGACCGCCCGGCGAGATCGATAACCTGCGTCGCGTGGCCCGCGAGCGGCATCACGTCCGCATCGCTGCCGACCGCGACGAAGCGGCCATCTGCAATCGCCACCGCGCTCGCGCTTGGGTTCGAGCGATCGAGCGTGGTGATGCGTCCGTTATGCAGAATCAGATCAGGTTGGCTGCCAGTTGTGCTCATGTGCGTATCCTCGCTTCGCTCACTCCGATTAAAGGCCCAGCAAGGGCTTGAGAACCGGGACAGCGTGCGCGCCGATCAACATGCCGAGCAGGCCGACGAGCGCAACCAGTGGCGGCGCGGGCGAGCGAACCTTGATTGCGCTATAGATCACGCCGATCAACACGCCCGCACCCAGTGACACCAGATACGGTTCCATGCGATCACTTCGCCGGCACGGCGGGCAGCGCCTCGTGGGTGGACGCCGTGCGCTGCGGTGCCTTGTGGACCATCGTGTAGGCATAGTCGATGCCCATGCCATAGGAGCCCGAATGCTCCTTTGCGATCTTCATGACGGCGTCGTAGGTTTCACGGCGCGCCCAGTCCCGCTGCCATTCGAGCATGACCTGCTGCCAGGTGACCGGGACGACGCCCGCCTGAATCATGCGCTGCATCGCGTAGTCATGCGCTTCCTTCGAGGTTCCCCCCGAGGCATCGGCCACCATGTAGATTTCGTAGCCGCCCTCGAGCATCGCGCACAAGGCGAACGTGTTGTTGCAAACCTCCGTCCACAGGCCCGACACGATCACCTTCTTGCGGCCGTTGGCGGCCAGCGCGTCGCGGACCTTCTGATCGTCCCACGAGTTCATCGACGTGCGCTCGAGCAGCTTCTGGCCTGGAAATACGTCGAGTACTTCGGGATACGTGAATCCCGAGAAGCTCTCCGACTCGACTGTCGTGATCGTGGTCGGAATACCGAACACCCTGGCCGCCTTCGCCAGGGCGACGACGTTGTTCTTCAACGTCTGCCGGTCGATAGACTGCACGCCGAAGGCCATCTGCGGTTGCTGGTCGATAATGATAAGCTGGCTGTTCTGCGGAGTGAGTACTTCAAGCTTCGGATTACTCATGACGTGTTTGTCCTCTGATCCGGAGATAAAAGAAGACCGCCTCTCCGTAACGATAGAGAGGAGCCGAAGAGGTGATGCGCCGGGAAATTCCGTCATCCAGCCCCAATCATTTAACACGCAAATCCGGCAAAAGAACATCGAACAAATGGAATCGAAACTATTCCAGAAATTGCGTATTAAATCGTCGTGCTGACTCTTTTCTTATTCGCGCAAAGCCGATACGCTTTAAAAAAAATCGCGGCGTAACAGTGTCCACACACTAGGTGCCCACACGCCAGTGGACGCCGCCACTCGGGCGTCAATGAGATTCGTGTCATGAAACCGTATGCATTCTCGCTGCTCGCCGGCATGCTCGCCGGTTTCGTCTACTACGCGATTGGCGTGCAGTCGCCGGCTCCGCCCGCCATTGCGCTAATCGGCCTGCTCGGCATGCTGGCCGGCGAACAGATCCTGCCAGTCTCACGCCGCATGCGTGCGGGTCTCAAGCTGAAAGCGGCGTGGGGCGAAGCGAAATGCAATCAACACATGTTCGGTACCCTGCCCGGTGCTCACGTGCCAGATGCGATCGCAAAAGATCGGCCGCCATCGTGATACGCCGTCATGTGCCGGCCGCGGCGAGTCGATATCTGGACGCGCTTTACATCACCGCAAGCAACTCATCCCCCCACGGAAAAAACGAGGCGACTCCTGCCTGCATCGGGGCGGCAGGCATGGGCCTCGCCTCAGGCAGATCGCGTGCGTTTGCGCGTCTTCACCAGTCTTTCCACCGCGCTCCCGGTCACGTCCTTGAATAACTCAACGTTGCCATAGGCCCGCGCGGCAAGCATCGCACCGTAGACCAGCGAGACGAGCATGGCCGCCTCGGTTTGAAACGACGAGCCCAATTTGATGAGATCGCTTTTCACGCCCGACTCGAGCACCTGTTCGAGCCACACAGTCAGATTATCGAAGAACGCTGTCACCACTTGCGCCACCTCTTCAGGCAACGATGGACGTTCGGCGCCAAGCATGCCCGCTACGCAGAACGGAGCCGTGTCGTCCGCAATGCAGCGCTCCCAATGACCGATATAGGCACGCAACTGCGCCATGGCATCGGCGCCGCTTTCCTGAAGTAGCGCCACGTCGGCGTCGAACGCTTCTTGCCATTCGTTCAGCACGGCGATCACGAGGTCCGTTTTTACGGGGAAGTGATGGTGAATGCTCGCCTTGCGAATGCCGATCGCTTCCGCGATGTCGGCATAGCTAAACCCGTTGTAGCCGCGACGCATGATGAGTTGCCGTGCCGCTGCCATGATCCTGTTTGCCGTCAGGTCGCCTGTTACTGTCATTTTGCCTACCATCTAGTCGGTTTGTTGTCAGGAAGTTTACGCGGAGAGAAACGCAATTTCCAGTTGCAAAAATTTTCTTGCATCCATTCCATCCTACTAGTAGGATGGTTACATCGAACAGGTAAAACCCTGTCGATTTCTCCGTTACCTCATCCTCTGGAGCATGAAAATGAAGATTGCCTCATACGTCACCCGCATCGCCGCCGCCGTTGCCCTTTCCGCCGCCGCTCTTGGCTCGCAGGCCGCCACGGCTGCGCCGATCAGAAACGTCGTCCTCGTCCACGGGTATTTCGCCGATGGCTCGGGCTGGCAAGCCGTGTCGAAAATCCTCACGCATGACGGCTACAAGGTTTCCGTCGTGCAGGAACCGGAAACCTCGTTCGACGACGACGTGAAGGCAACCACCCGCGTCATCGATGCGCAGGACGGCCCGAGCATCCTCGTCGGCCACAGCTACGGCGGCGCGGTGGTGACCGAAGCCGGCAACGACGACAAGGTCGCGGGGCTCGTCTACGTGGCCGCGTTCCAGCCGGACACCGGAGAAAGCCCACTCGAACTGACCAAAAAGATGCCGCCCGCGACCAAGGCCATCAAGGCGACCGCCGACGGCCATCTGTACATCGATCCGGCCAACTTCCACCAGGATTTCGCCGCCGATCTCCCCGCCGCCGAAGCCGGTTTCATGGCTATCTCGCAGGTGACGCCCGCGGCACAATCGTTCGGTGTGCCAATCACACATGCCGCATGGAGAACGAAGCCGAGCTGGGCCGTCGTGGCGACCGCCGATCGCGCGATCAACCCTGATCTGGAACGCTTCATGACCCAGCGCGCAGGCAGCAAGACCATTGAGATCAACTCGAGCCACGTGGCCTACATGTCGCACCCGACCGAGGTCGCGAAGTTGATCGAGCAAGCCGCGGCGCAGGCCGGCAAAGAATGATGAAACGTCGCATGCCGCCTTCAGCCACGGCATTGAGCGAGGCGGCCTATCACAGTGTCGACATCGACCTGGTGAGCGAGATTGTTCTTTGGCTTGTGCGAGAGGCGGTTACGAAAGAACCGTGGGAGGCGATTGCGCTGGTCCGGTCGTAGACAATGCGGGCCGATGTCGCTTGCCGCGATCGAATAAGTTGCCATGGCCGGCAGCAATGCAGCAGCCTAGCCTAGCCGATACGGACAATGCGCTTACGAGACGCAATGCGAAAGACAGATTGCGCGCGAGAAACTCAGGACCCAACCATCACACGATGCCCAGAAACGACAAAAGGGTTACGCCGATCTCGACGTAACCCTTTGACTTTTTCTGGCGGAGCGGACGGGACTCGAACCCGCGACCCCCGGCGTGACAGGCCGGTATTCTAACCGACTGAACTACCGCTCCAGTCTTTACACCCTAGCTTGCGAGCGTCGGTTAATTCTCTGCAAGCTGCGCTGCTTTACTACTACTCGAATACTAAAGCGACGCTGATGTCTGGCGTCCCCTAGGGGATTCGAACCCCTGTACTCACCGTGAAAGGGTGATGTCCTAGGCCTCTAGACGAAGGGGACAACGTACTGCTTACATCTTTAATGAAAAAGCCCGTTCAGATTTTTTGAACGGGCTTTGTCTGGCGGAGTGGACGGGACTCGAACCCGCGACCCCCGGCGTGACAGGCCGGTATTCTAACCGACTGAACTACCACTCCAGTCTTTACACCCTAGCTTGCGAGCGTCGGTTAATTCTCTGCAAGCTGCGCCGCTTTACTACTACTCGAATACTAAAGCGACGCTGATGTCTGGCGTCCCCTAGGGGATTCGAACCCCTGTACTCACCGTGAAAGGGTGATGTCCTAGGCCTCTAGACGAAGGGGACATAATCTTTTCAGATCTGTCTTTAACTCGCTGCCAACTTACGCTAACTTGTTCAGTTATTTCGTTTCGTCAACTGCGAAGACCGCTACTTTAACTACGTTTCAGTGATTTGTGAAGTCTTTTTTTCTACAACTTTCAGACTTCGTAACCACTTTAACTTCTCTGCTCTGTTGGTGGAGGTAAGCGGGATCGAACCGCTGACCTCTTGCATGCCATGCAAGCGCTCTCCCAGCTGAGCTATACCCCCTTGCAGATCAGAGAAACGAGATTTTAGAGGGCGATCTGCGCTTTGTAAATACCCTTTGAGCAATTACATGCGATTTTTTCGCCGGCACGCAAAACCTTGCACGCGCGCCGGAACGCGTCTGCTCACCAACCGCTCAGGCGAGCGCCTTTTCAATGCGGCTGACGACAGCGTCACGCCCGAACAGCATCAGCACGCTATCGATCGACGGCGTATGCGTCGTGCCCGCCACCAGCAGACGAACCGGCATCGCGAGCTGCGGCATCTTCAGCTTGTGCGCACCGAGCGTGGCCTTCAGCGCGGCGGCAATCGCCTCCTTGCTCCATTCGACGGTCGTCAACGCGGCGGCGAGTTCCGCGAGCGCCGGACGAACCGCCTCGGTCACATGCTGCGCGAGCGATTCGGCATCCGGAGCCGGCACGTGATAGAACATCGCCGCATTCTGCGCGATCTCCTTCACGGTCGATGCACGGTCCTTCATCAGCCCCACCACAGCCGTCAGATCCGGCCCCTGCGCGAGCGTGGCTTCGTCGATACCCAGTTCCGCGAAGAACGGCTTCGCAAGCTCGGCGAGGCGCGCGTTGTCCGCCTCCTTGATGTAGTGCGCGTTGAGCCAGTTCAGCTTGTCGTGGTCATACTGCGCGGGCGATTTGCCGAGATGCTCGAGATCGAACCATTCGACGAACTGCTCGCGCGTGAAAATCTCCGCGTCGCCATGCGACCAGCCGAGGCGCGCGAGATAGTTGACTACCGCTTCCGGCAGATACCCGCCGTCGCGATACCCCATCACACTCATTGCGCCGTGCCGCTTGCTCATCTTTTCGCCCTGCTCGTTGAGCACGGTCGGCAGGTGTGCATAGACCGGCGGCTCGCCGCCGAGCGCGCGCAGGATGTTGATCTGGCGCGGCGTGTTGTTGACGTGGTCGTCACCGCGAATCACGTGCGTGATGCGCATATCGAGGTCGTCGATCACGACGCAGAAGTTGTAAGTGGGCGTGCCGTCCGGACGCGCAATCACGAGGTCGTCGAGTTCTTCGTTCGAAATCTCGATACGGCCTTTCACCGCGTCGTCCCACGCGACCATGCCCGCCAGCGGATTGCGGAAGCGCAGCACCGGCTGCACGCCCGCGGGCGGCTGCGGCAGCACCTTGCCCGGCTCAGGGCGCCAGGTGCCGTCGTAGCGCGGCTTTTCGCCGGCTTCACGCTGCCGCTCACGCAGCGCATCGAGTTCTTCGGTCGACATGTAGCACGGGTAGACGAGCCCCGCATCCTGCATCTGCTTGAGCACTTCGCGATAACGGTCCATGCGCTGCATCTGGTAGAACGGGCCTTCGTCGAAATCAAGGCCGAGCCATTGCATACCCTCGAGAATCGCGTCGACGGATTCGGTGGTCGAACGCTCGACGTCGGTGTCCTCGACCCGCAGCACGAAGGTCCCTTTCATCTTGCGCGCGAACGCCCACGGATAGAGCGCGGAGCGGATGTTGCCGAGGTGGATGAAGCCGGTGGGACTCGGTGCGAAACGGGTACGAACGGAGGTGGTCATTAGCGATTACTCGGAAAACAGGCGCCAGCGCCCGAGCGAACAGCCCGCAAGGCGCGGCAGCGGACCGTGCCCATGCGGCGCACGACGCTGCGCATGAACACGAAGGAAATAAGTGCAAGGGTCGAATTATACCTTCCGCACACGCGTTGCCGCCCTCGTCCGAATGGCCAGGGGCGTTTGCGCAGAAGCTGTCCGAAGAGGTTTCCGAGCGCTCGGAAGCCCCTGCCGGAGGATAGTTCGAAGCATTTGCGATTGACGGCGAGCTGCCGGCTCGGGCGCGGACATCGCGGCCTGCGTGCAAGACAAAACCGTGCGTCCACGCAGGCCATCAGCGGTCATTGCGAATCCGGGTAATGCTACGCATGCCCCGGCCTCCACACGCGAGACTCCCCTGAAAACCGCGCTGCTCACCTCGCCCACCGCACCCGAATACTTCCTCTGCAACGTTTCATTACAGCGCGCCGCGCGAGCCGATCCTTTGCTTTATGATGTGCGCGCTGCAATCGGACACCCAGTCGGAAAAGCTCGATTGGACGTCATCACGCAGCGCGCAATCGCCGTCGGCGATCCGTTGCGCCCGAGGTCCGGCGGCAAGCTCGCCTGAACCCAGTTCGCCCCTCGGGCTGATCGCGGCACGCGCGGCGCCACCGCGCTGCCCGCGCCGTTGCTGGAGAATCCTGTTGAAACCGTCATCCCTCCGTTTGAGCCGCCGCAACTTCTCGCTGGCGGCCGCATCCGCGGTGCTCGCCGCCTGCACCACGACCGGCAGCACAGTCGATAGCACACCGGTCGCCGCCACGCCCACCACTCCCCCGCCGCCCGAAAAAGCCGAGAAGCCTCTGCGCGTCGCGCTCGCGCTCGGTGGCGGCGCCGCGCGCGGCTTCGCGCATATCGGCGTGATCAAGGCGCTCGAGGCGCGCAATGTCCAGATCGATCTCGTCGCCGGCACCAGCGCCGGTTCGGTCGTCGGCGCGCTGTACGCGTCGGGTATGAACGGCTTTGCGCTGAACAAGCTCGCGCTCGCGATGGACGAAGCCTCGATCAGCGACTGGGCCATGCCGTTTCGCACGCGCGGTTTCCTGCAAGGCGTCGCGCTGCAGAACTACCTGAACACGACGCTGCACAATCGCCCGATCGAAAAGATGGTCAAGCCGCTGGGCGTGGTCGCGACCGATCTGCAAACCGGTCAGCCGATCCTGTTCCAGCGCGGCAACACCGGCATCGCGGTGCGTGCGTCGTGCAGCGTGCCGTCGATTTTCGAGCCGGTGAAGATCGGCGGTCACGAGTATGTGGACGGCGGTCTCGTAAGCCCGGTGCCGGCGTCGTTCGCGCGCAAGATGGGCGCGGATTTCGTGATCGCGGTCGACATCTCGCAGCGCCCTGAAACCGGCGTCACCACGAGTTCGTTCGACGTGCTGATGCAAACCTTCACGATCATGGGCCAGACGATCAAGGCCTACGAGCTCGACAAGTACGCCGACATCGTGATCCGCCCGAATCTCGCCGCGATGAGCGGCAGCGACTTCTCGCAGCGCAATGCGGCGATCCTCGCGGGCGAGGAAGCCGTGGCGAAGATGATGCCGGAGTTGCAGCGCAAGCTCGCCGCACGCCGGCTAGGGGCGTAAGCGGTTCGGGTTAAAAGCCGGTACGAGCCGCCGCGTACGATCGTACCGGCATACCGGTGTACCGGCGGGCGAGACCGCATCCCCATCGCAAAATGCGCACATGAAATGCAAAAAGCCTGCTTCAGACGAAGCAGGCTTTTTTATCGCCAATGCGGCGCGGAATCAGTTATTCCCGCCGATCGTCGCGTTCACGCGCTTGCGCAGATCGTCGCCGTCATACGAGGTCTCGATCCGGCGTGCACCCGTGAAGCGCTTTTCCCAGTAGCCGTCATCCAGGTCGTCGACGCGGATCGTGCTGCCGGTAGACGGCGAATGCACGAACTTGTTGTCGCCGATATAGATGCCCACATGCGAGAACGTACGGCGCATCGTATTGAAGAACACCAGATCGCCCGGCTTCAGGTCGCTCACGCGCACCTTTTCGCCCACCCGGCTCATTTCCTCGGCGCGGCGCGGCAGCGCGAGGCCCAGCGTGTCCTGGAACACGTAGCGCACGAAACCGCTGCAATCGAGCCCCGAATCCGGCGTATTGCCGCCCCAACGGTAGCGAACGCCGATCATGTTCAGCGCGCCGACCACCACGTCGCCCGCTTTGCCGGCCATGCCGGAAAGGAACGACCGGGTGCTGCCGCTATCGCTGTCGGCCGCTGGGCTTTGAGTCTGGGGAGTGGAGAGGGAGGAAGAATTCGACCCGCTGGTGGTCGAATAGGAGGCGTTCTGATTGAAACTGCCGGGTTCGTCGGCGAACGCGCCGGGAGCTGCTGCCATCAGGACGCCAATGAACATCCCGGCGACGACGCGCGTGCAAGCCTGGGTTAGATTTCCTTGCTGCATTGGTCAGTAGTTTTTGCCTAAAAATCAGTGGACTGCGAAAAAAAGTTTGGTCGATAGTAGCCAGTAAGTATTTGTGTGTCAAAAGAAATAGAAAAAATCAATCGAGATACACTCCCAATTGTTAAAGGAGTGAAAAATCAACGGTCAAGCGCTGCTTTCAGCAGCTTTCGCGTGTAAGGGTGCGACGGCGTCGCAAAAACCTTCTCGGCCTCCCCGCTCTCGACGATCGAACCGTTCTGCATCACCACGATACGGTGCGCCATCGCCCCGATCACCTCGAGATCGTGGCTGATGAACACGAAGCCGAGATTGTATTTCTGCTGCAAACCGGCGAGCAGTTTCAGCACCTGCTGCTGGATCGACACGTCGAGCGCGCTCGTCGGTTCGTCGAGGATCAGCACGCGCGGCTCCAGCACCAGCGCCCGCGCAATCGCAATGCGCTGCCGCTGGCCGCCCGAGAATTCATGTGGATAGCGATACAACGCCGTACGGTCGATGCCGACTTCGCGCAGCACCGCAATCACCTTGTCGCGCCGCGCCTCGGGCGTCATCGTCGGCCGATGCAGCGCGAGCCCCTCGCCGACGATGCGCTCGATCGTCTGCCGCGGCGAAAGCGAACTAAAAGGATCCTGAAAGACGACCTGCATAGTCGAGCGCAAGGCGGTCTTTTCCGCGCCGCGATAGCTGCCGAGCGCCCTGCCCTGAAATTCGATCTCGCCGTGCGCGGTGCGCTGCAGGCCGAGCAGCGCCATCGCGAGCGTCGACTTGCCCGAACCCGACTCGCCGACAATCCCGAGCGTCTCGCCCTGGCGCACCGACAGGTTCGCCGCGTCGACCGCGCGAAAATGGCCGGAGCCGAACCAGCCGCGCAAGCCCGGCAGCTTCGTTCTGAAATCGACCGAGACCTCGCGCGCTTCGAGCAGCACGGGCGCGATCGGCATCACCGGCACGACCGAGCGCTGCGGCCGGCTCGCGAGCAGGCGCTGCGTATACGGATGCCGCGGCGCCTCGAACAGCTGTTCGACGGGCCCGCTCTCGACGAGCACGCCCTGCTCCATCACCGCGACGCGCTGCGCGAAGTGGCGCACGAGGTTCAGGTCGTGCGTAATCAGCAGCACGGCCATGCCGCGCTTCTGCGCTTCGTCGCGCTGCAGTTCGAGCAGCAGCTCGACGATCTGCGCGCGGATCGTCACGTCGAGCGCCGTGGTCGGCTCGTCGGCGAGCAGCAGACGCGGACGGCACGCGAGCGCCATCGCGATCATCGCGCGCTGCCGCTGGCCGCCCGACAGTTGATGCGGATAGCTGTTCGCACGCTTGCCCGGCTCGGCGATGCCCGTGCGCGCGAGCAGCTCGACCGTGCGCCGCGCCGCCTCGCTCGCACCCGCGCCGTCATGCGCGACGATCGTCTCGGCAATCTGGTCGCCGATCGTGTAGAGCGGATTGAGCGCCGTCATCGGCTCCTGGAAGATCATCGCGATGTCGGAGCCGCGCAGGCCGCGCATCGCGCGCTCGCTTTTCGCGAGCAGGTCCTCGCCGTCGAAACGGATCGTGCCGCTCACCTGCGCGTCGGCCAGCAGCCGCAGCACCGACAGCGCGGTCACGCTCTTGCCCGAGCCCGATTCGCCGACCAGCGCGACGCGCTCGCCGCGTCCGATCGCGAGCGTCACGTCGTTGACCGCGACGGTATCGCCGAACGTCACGCGCAGATGATCGAGTTCGAGCAGCGGCTTCTCCGCCGCCGCCGCGTCTTGCGGATTACCTGGCAACGTGGCGCTCATTGCTGACCTCCGGCACGCATCGCATCGGAGATGCGCGTGTCGAGCGCATTGCGCAGCGCGTCGCCCATGAAGGTCAGCAACAGCAGCATCGCCACGAGCACGCCGAAGGTGGACACCGAGATCCACCACGCGTCGAGATTCGCCTTGCCTTGCGCGAGCAGTTCGCCGAGGCTCGGCGTCGGCGCCGGCACGCCGAGACCGAGAAAGTCGAGACTCGTCAGCGCCAGAATCGCACTGCTCATGCTGAACGGCAGGAACGTGATGACCGGCGTGAGGCTATTCGGCAGAACATGACGCCAGATGATCTGCCAGTGCGAGAGGCCCATCGCGCGCGCGGCGCGCACGTAGTCCTGCTGGCGATTACGCAGGAATTCGGCGCGCACGTAATCGGACAGGCCAATCCAGTTGAACAGCGAGAGCAGCACGATCAGCAACGCAAAGCCAGGTTCGAAGATCGACGAGAAGATGATGAGCAGATAAAGCTGCGGCATCGCGTTCCAGATTTCGATGAGGCGCTGCCCGACGATATCGGTTCGTCCACCGAAATAACCTTGCACGGCGCCGGCGGCAATGCCGAGTATCGTGCTGATTACCGTGAGCACGAGGCCGAATTCGACCGACACGCGAAAGCCGTATAGCAGCCGCGCGAACAGATCGCGGCCGCGGTCGTCGGTGCCGAGCCAGTTTTCGCGCGACGGCGGCGCCGGGTTCGGCGACGTCGAGAAGTAGTTCAGCGTGTCGTAGTAGTAATGATTCGGCGGATACAGCGCAAAGTTGCCCGGCGCGTCGAAGCGATGTTTGATGTACGGGTCGAGATAGTCGGCCGGCGTCGGGAAGTCGCCGCCGAAAGTGGTTTCCGCATAGGTCTTGAACATCGGGAAATACAGGTGGCCGTCATAGCGCGCAACGAGCGGCTTGTCGTTCGACCACAGCGGCCCGGCGAGGCTCGCCGCGAACGCGACGAGAAAGATAACGAGGCTCCAGTAGCCGAGCCGCTGCTGGCGAAAACGCCGCCACACGCGGCGCGCGGGCGTGGGCGACACGAGCGCGCGCGGCAATTCGCTGCGCGCCGTCGCATCGGCGGAAAGGCGGGCTCGATTCATCAGCGCTCCAGTTGTTCGAATTGGATGCGGGGATCGACCCACACATAGCAAAGGTCGGAGATCAGCCGCGTGACGAGGCCGATCAGCGTGAACAGATACAGCGTGCCGAGCACGACCGGATAGTCGCGCCGCATCACCGATTCATACGACAGCAACCCGAGCCCGTCGAGCGAAAACAGCGTTTCGATCAGCAGGCTGCCGGTGAAGAACGCGCCGATGAACGCGCCCGGAAAGCCGACGATCAACGGCAGCAACGCATTGCGGAACACGTGCTTCCACAGTACGCGCCGTTCCGACAAACCTTTGGCGCGCGCGGTCAGCACATACTGCTTGCGGATTTCGTCGAGGAACGCGTTCTTCGTGAGCATCGTGACGACCGCGAAGCTGCCGACCACCGAGGCCGTGATCGGCAATGCGATATGCCATAGATAGTCGAGGATCTTGCCGAACAGGCTCAGCTGGTCCCAGTTGTCGGACGTGAGGTTGCGCAGCGGAAACAGCTGCAGGAACGTGCCGCCGCCGAACAGCACGAGCAGCAGCACGCCGAGCACGAAGCCCGGAATCGCATAGCCGATCAGCACGACGAGGCTCGTCGCGATGTCGAAGCGCGAGCCGTTGCGCACGGCTTTCGCGATGCCGAGCGGCACCGATATCAGATACGTGAGGAAGAACGTCCACAAGCCGATGCTGATCGACACCGGCAGCTTCGAGACGATCAGCGACCACACGCTTTGATGGCGAAAGTAGCTTTGCCCGAGATCGAAGCTCGCGAAGCGCCTGAGCATCAGCACATAGCGTTCGAGCGGCGGTTTGTCGAAACCGTAGAGCTGCTTCAGTTGCGCGACCTGTTGCGCGTCGACGCCGCTATGCGCGCGCAGGCCGAACGGCGCGGCGCCCTCCGCGCCCTTGCGCAGCTCGTGCTGCATCTGCTCGACCGGTCCGCCCGGCACGAACTGGATCACGGCGAAGGTCAGCGTGAGCACGCCGAGCAAGGTCGGGATCATCAGCAGCAGACGTTTGAGGATGTAGCTCCACATAGGCGGTGTTCCGGTGCGACAGCGTTGAGGTGAACGGACGGTCGGTGATGAAATCGAAATCGGCGAGGCGCGAGCAACGCGGCGCTGCGACGAAGCGGCTACGGTTTCGGCTGCGGCTTCGGCGACGCGCCGGCGGACGGTGGCGTTTGTGCCGGTGCCGGCCGATCCGTTTGCGGGTCCGCTTGCCCACGTGCCCGCGGGTCTTCGTACCACCACATCGACGTGATCCAGCCTTCCGCGCCATAGTACAGTGGCAAGGTCTTCGGCCAGGCGAGCCCGCGCTTGAACGCGACCCGGTGCGTGCCGCTGTACCAGTGCGGCACGACGTAATAGCCATGCATGAGCAGACGATCGAGCGCGTGCGTGGCGTCGGTCAGTTGCTCGCGCGTTTGCGCATGCACGAGCGCGTCAAGCACGGCATCGACCGCCGGCGACTTCACGCCGATCGCGTTGTCGGAACCGGGCGTATCGGCGGCCTTGCTGCCGTAGCGGTTGACCTGCTCCGAACCGGGCACCTGAACATCGGGCATACGCAGCGTCGTCACGTCGAAATCGAATGCATCGAGGCGCTTCTGGTAGACCGCGAAATCGGCCGTGCGGAACGTCACGGTAATGCCGAGCTTCTGCAGATTGCGCGTGAAGGTCGCGATGATCGGCTCCATCGACGATGCCGAGCCCGAATCGTCGAGAATCTCGAAGCGGAACGGCTCGCCCCTGGCGTTGCGCAGCGCGCCGTCGCGATAGACCCAGCCGGCCTGCTGCAACAGATCGCGCGCGCGCAGCAGATTGGCGCGCAGCGAACCGGGCGGATCGGTATCGGGCTGCGTCGGCATCGGACCGAACACGGCTGGGTCGAGCTTGTCGCGAAACGGGTCGAGCAGCTTGAGTTCGCCCGGCGACGGCAACCCTTTCGCCTGCCATTCGGTATTGGCGAAATAACTGTCGATACGCGTGTACTGGTTGAAGAACAGTTGCCGGTTCAGCCACTGGAAGTCGAGCGCGAGATCGAGCGCCTTGCGCACGCGCACATCCTGGAACAACGGCCGCCGCGTGTTGAGGATGAAGCCCTGCATGCCGGAGCCGTTGTGCTGCGCGAATTCGCGCTTGACCAGCTCGCCGCTGTCGAACTTCTTGCCGATGTCGCGCCGCACCCAGTTGCGCGCGATGTATTCGACGAGTGCATCGTATTCGCCGGCCTTGAACGCTTCGAGCCGCGCGGTGCTGTCCGCGTAGAGCTTATAGACGATGCGCTCGAAGTTGTCGGTGCCGACGCGCACCGGCAGATCGGCGCCCCAGTAGTGCGGGTCGCGTTTAAACGTGATCGTGCGGCCGTTGTCGTAGCTCTCGATCAGATACGGGCCGCTCGCGATCGGTTTTTCGAACGCGAGCTGGTCGAACGGAATCCGGCGGCCGTCCGGCTTCATCCCCCACTTGCGCGAGAACACCGGCATGCTGCCCGCGACGAGCGGCAACTCGCGATTGCGGTCGCGAAACTCGAAGCGCACCGTCTGCGGATCGACGACGACCGCACGCGTGATCTCGCCGAAAATCGATGCGTATTGCGGCGCGGCCTGCGGGCTTTTCAGCGTGTCGAACGAGAACTTGACGTCGTCGGCGGTGACGGGGTCGCCGTTCGAGAAACGCGCGTGCGGGTTGATGTGGAACGTGACCGAGAGACCGTCGGGCGCGACGACGATGTCGTCGGCGAGCAGCCCGTACGCCGATGCGACTTCGTCGCCGCTGCCGGTCGTCAGACTCTCGAACATCATTTCGAGGCCCGGCGCCTGATTGCCGCGCAGCGTGAACGGATTGAACTTGTCGAAGCTCGTCAGGCGGCTCGGGTTCGCGAGCACGAGCGTGCCGCCCTTCGGCGCATCGGGATTCACATAGTCGAAGTGCTTGAAGCCGGCCGGATATTTCGGCTCGCCGTATTGCGCGATCGCATGGACCGCTTGCGCCGGCGCCGCCGCGAGCAGACCCGCACAGGCCAGCATGGCAGCGAGCGCGGCGCGCAAGGGTCCATGAATCACGTGGTGCAGAAATACATGAGGCGTTCGAACCCGTCGCGAGCCAGTTGTCATAGAGGTCTTGCTGATGAGTGGGCAATGGCGGTGCGGGGCATTCTACCCAATTAATCCGCGCAATCTGCTCGACTCGTGCAAGGCCATGCGTTGTGGTTACAAACGCTCGCACCAAAGAAAAACCGCCCTTGCGGGCGGTTTCCGTTTTGCGCTGCCGGTTAAGGAGCGTAATGAGCTGCGCAACACGCAGCGTGATGCCTGACACCGGCTCAACGCCGCAGCACCAGGCAGCGCTGACTCAGTGCCGACTCAGTGCCAACCGCGATGATTGCCGCGATCGTGTCCATAGCCGCCGCGTCCCGGCGGATGGTGGCGATACCAGTCGTCACGCGCCCAGTAGCGATGGCCGTCCCAGTAACGGTCGCCATGCCAGCCGATCACGATCTGCGGACCACCGTAATAAGCAGGCGCCGGCTGATAGACGACGGGCGGCGGCGGGGGCGGCGGCGGTGCGTAGACCGGAGCCGGCGCAACGTAGACCGGAGCGGGAATGCCGATATTGACGCCGACGTTGAGGCCACCGGCCATCGCCGCACCCGACGCGGCCAACGTCAACACCCCGAGCACAAGCGGAACAAGACGAGCGGACTTCATTGATCACCCTTTATGGAAACACGTTTTGTTGGCGGAAATATAACGCAAGGTCGCGTCGCGCGTATTTCAACTTTGTAATAACTGATGCTGAAAATCGCGTGCTCACGCAACGGGTAACGTCTGGTTACATCGGACATAAAGCGGTGAAGAAGGCGGCAAAAAATGGCCTCGCCCGCCGCTTGCGGCGCTTCGAACCGGTTCGCTTTACCGACACCGAAAACGAACATTATGATGTTCGAAAGAACATATAAACCGGTCTAACAAAAAATCTGTCATCAGATCACATTACGATCTGAAATGAGAAATCTCCAAATTATCCCGTAAAATCAAGGAAATTTTGAGAAATCGACATGGTTTTCCCTGGTATCTCGGCCCATTGCAAGTGGTAGGATGACTGTCACCGAAAATCAACAAATGTTCGAATTCGCGCATCAGCGAGCGCCGCCACCCGCGTGGCGTTTCGCCGCGCCACGGAGACTGATTTTGAAAACGATCAAGGGATTGCGCTGGTGGATCATCGCCCTCGTCTGCCTCGGGACGATCATCAACTATCTGTCGCGCAACGCGCTCGGCGTGATGGCCCCCGAGCTGATGAAGCTGCTGCACATGAGCACACAGCAATATTCGTATGTCGTCGGCGCGTTCCAGGTCGGCTACACGGTGATGCAGCCGATCTGCGGCCTCATCATCGATATGATCGGCCTGCGGCTCGGCTTTGCGCTGTTCGCCTGCCTGTGGTCGCTGACCGGCGTGTTCCACGGTTTCGCAGGCAGCTGGTTTTCGCTCGCGGCCTTGCGCGGCTTCATGGGCCTCTCCGAAGCGGCCGCGATTCCGGCCGGCATGAAGGTGGTCGCCGAATGGTTTCCCGACCGCGAAAAATCGGTCGCGGTCGGCTACTTCAATATGGGGACCTCGCTCGGCTCGCTGCTCGCGCCGCCGCTCGTGGTGTTCCTGTCGCTGCGCTACGGCTGGCAGAGCGCGTTCGCGGTCACCGGCGCACTCGGCTTCGTGTGGGCCGCCATGTGGTATCTGATGTATCGCTCGCCCAACGAACACAAGCGCGCCAGCGATGCCGAACGCAGCATGATTCTCGACGGCCAGGCGCCGCCCGCCGCGCAGCGCGCGAGCGTGCGCGAGGTGCTGCGCACGCGCCGCTTCTGGGCGATCGCGCAGGCGCGCTTTTTCGCCGAGCCCGCCTGGCAAACGTTCAGCTTCTGGATTCCGCTCTATCTCGCCACGCAACGTCATATGGATCTGAAGCAGATCGCGATGTTCGCCTGGCTGCCGTTTCTTGCCGCCGACCTCGGCGGCCTGTTCGGCGGCTACCTGTCGCCGTTCCTGATGAAGCATCTGCGCGTGCCGCTGATCTGGTCGCGCATCGCCGGCGTCGTGCTCGGCGCGCTGATGATGCTCGGCCCGGCGTCGATCGGCTTCGTCTCGTCGCCGTATCAGGCCATCGCGCTGTTCTGCGTGGGCGGCTTCGCGCACCAGATGCTCTCCGCGCTCGTCAACACGCTCGCCGCCGACGTCTTCGACCCGGGCGAGGTCGGCACCGTCGCCGGCTTTGCGGGCATGGCCGCGTGGATCGGCGGCCTCGGCTTCTCGCTGATGGTCGGCGCGCTGGCCGATTCGATCGGCTATACGCCGCTGTTCGGTGCGCTCGGCGTATTCGACATCATCGGCGCGACGCTGCTGATCATCCTGATGCGCGGCGTGCCGCGCCATGGCCGCGCGCGCCGCGCCGAACTCAACGCCGGCACGGCCGCGTAACCTTCCTCGAGACCCATCATGCCCTCATCGACCACTCTCAGGCATCCGCCGCGCTTCGCGCTGTCGTCCACGGCCGGCAACCCGATCGTGCTGACTGCGCAACCGAACTGCCGCATCGAACTGTTCGTGCTCGCGGACGACATCATCCGCGTGCTCGTGCTGCCGGACGGCGAAACGCGCGGACCACGCACGTGGGCGATCGCGCCCGGCGCCGACGACGTGCCGCTCGCAGGCCGCGAACGGCACGACCTGAGCGGCTTCACGCCGCCGCCGTTCACGGTCTCGGAACAGGCCGGCCACGTCGTGATCGAAACCGCGCGCGTGCGCGTGAGCGTGGCGCTCGAAGGCGGCACCTGCGCATGGGACATCCTGCACGAGGGCACGTGGCATCGCGTCATGAGCGATCGCAAAACGCAGGCGTACAACTTCGGCTGGTGGGACTCGCGCGTCTATCACTACCTCGAACGGCGCCGCGACGAAATGTACGTCGGCCTCGGTGAGCGCGCCGGCTCGCTCGATCGCGCGCAGCAGAGCTACGAGATGCGCAACATCGACGCGATGGGCTACAGCGCGCGCACCACGGACCCGCTCTACAAGCACATTCCGTTTTACGTGACATGGCAGCCGCAGACGTCGACGGGCTTCGGGCTCTTCTACGACACGCTCGCCGATTGCCGCTTCGACATGGGCCGCGAGCTCGACAACTATCACGGCCACTATCGCCATTTCATCGCCGAGCATGGCGATCTCGACTATTACTTCATCGCCTCGCCGGGCACGCCGCTCGACGCGGTGCGCCGCTTCACGTGGCTCACTGGCCGTCCCGCGTGGATGCCGAAGTGGGGCCTCGGCTACTCCGGCTCGACGATGAGCTACACCGACGCGCCGGACGCGCAGCAGCAGATGGGCGAATTCATCGAGCGCTGCCGCGAGCACGACGTGCTGTGCGATTCGTTCCATCTGTCCTCGGGCTATACGTCGATCGGGCCGAAGCGCTACGTGTTCAACTGGAATCACGAGAAGTTTCCGGACATCGACGGCTTCGTGCAAAGCTATCTCGATCACGGCGTGCGGCTGTGCGCCAATATCAAGCCGTGTTTGCTGCAAGACCATCCGAAGTTCGGGGAAGTCGCGCAAGCCGGTCTGCTGATCGCAGCATCCGACGGCGAACCCGCATGGGTGCAGTTCTGGGACGAAGTGGGCGCCTATCTCGACTTCACGAATCCGGCAACGATCGACTGGTGGAAAGCGCGCGTGAAGGACGCGCTGCTCCGGTACGGCATCGCGGCCACGTGGAACGACAACAACGAGTTCGAGATCTGGACGCCGAATGCGCTCGCGCATGGCTTCGGCCGTGCCTATCCGGCGCATCAGGCCAAGGTGTTGCAAACGCAATTGATGATGCGCGCGTCGCACGACGCGCAGCGCGAGCATGCGCCAGACAAACGGCCGTTCCTCGTGTCGCGCTCGGGCGGCGTCGGCATGCATCGCTACGTGCAGACATGGTCGGGCGACAACTACACGTCGTGGGAAACGCTGCGCTTCAATCTGAAGATGGGCCTCGGACTCGCGATGTCCGGCATCTCGAACAGCGGACACGACATCGGCGGCTTCGCGGGTCCGGCGCCTGGAGCGGAACTGTTCGCGCGCTGGGTCGCGTTCGGCATCTTCCTGCCGCGCTTTTCGATTCACTCGTGGAACGACGACGGCACCGTCAACGAGCCGTGGATGTACCCCGAGGTCACGCAACAGGTCGCCGATCTGATCAAGCTGCGCTACCGGCTCATCCCTTACCTGTACGAACTGCTGTGGCAATCGCACAGCGCTTACGAGCCGGTGTTGCGGCCGATGTTCGCGGAGTTTCCGCACGATCCGCGCTGCCTCGCCGACGGCGACGACATGATGCTCGGCTCGTCGATGCTGGTCGCGCCGGTGGTCGACGCGAACCGGACCACGCGCGACGTGTATCTGCCGGCCGGCACGCGCTGGGTGTCGTACTGGAGCGGAGAAGCGTTCGCTGGCGGCCAGACTGTCACGCTGCCGGCGCCGTTCGAGCATCCCGTGTTCCTGCTGCGCGAAGGCAGCGTGATTCCGCTGAACGTTGCCGAGCAGCACTTCGGCCGCCTCGCCGACGAACGCGCGTTCATCGCGGTGCCGTATGCGGGCATGGGCACCGCGCAAGGCGGCTCGATCGAAGACGACGGCGAGAGCGAGGCATGGCGCAACGGCGAGCAAGGTCGCTGGCAGGTCGCGCTATCGAGCGACGATACGGGCACGTTGCGCATTGCGGTCGAGCGGCCGGGCTGGCTGCCGCAATCGCAGGTGCAAGCGCAGGTTCGCATCTTCGTGCCGATGAGCGAAACGCGTGCGATCGTCTGCGCAAACGGCACGCTGGCCGACGACCATGTCGCGGACGGCTGGCGCTGCCTGACAGTTTCACTGCCGCACTGAGGTATCGCGAGACACTCGCCAGCACTACGAGGCACAAACGAAGCACAAACGACGTACGAAGTACAAAAGACGAAGTACCGCGCAGCACGAAACAACAACCGCAGCGGCCTGAGAGATCGATGAACGCCCTATCAACTCCGACCCACTCCGATCGAGAACTGATTGAGCGCTCATCGATCTCTCAGGCCTATTCATCCAGTCTGGAGACACGTCCATCATGAATCCCATCCAGCACGCGCGTACTCGCGCGTTCGTCCTCTGCTGCCTGCCGTTCGCGGGCGCCGTATTGTCGACCAACGCATCGGCGCAAAGCAGCGTCACGCTGTATGGCGTCGTCGACAATGCGTTCAGCTATGTCAGCAACCAGAAGGGGCATTCGAACTTCTATATGAGCCAGGGCAACCTGCAGGCGAGCAAGTTCGGCCTGGTCGGCTCGGAAGATCTCGGCGGCGGCACGAAGGCGATCTTCCGGCTCGAAAGCGGCTTCAATTCGCTGACCGGCGCGCAAAGCACCGCGGGCTACCTGTTCAACCGGCAAGCCTATGTCGGCCTCGCCAATGACCGCTACGGCACCGTGACGCTCGGCCGCCAGTACACGCCCTACTTCAACATGGTCGGCGCGCTCGGGCCGACCGGCGTGCTGACCGGTGCGACCGGCGCGCACCCCGGCGATATCGACGCGCTCGACACGACGCTGCGCTTCAATAATTCGGTAACCTACTTATCGCCGACGATCGCGGGCCTGCAGATGAGCGCGCAATACGCGCTCGGCGGCGTGCCGGGCAGCGTCGCGAACGGCAGCAATTTCAGCGCGGCGTTCCGCTACGACTATCAGCCGGTGTCGATCGCGGCCGGCTACGTGAAGCTCAAGGACGTCGCGACGAGCGCGGCGCTCGGCAGCTTCGCGATCAACTCGCCGGTGAACAACGGCTATGCGAGCGCGCGCAGCGCGCAACTGTTCGCGGCGGCGGGCCGCTATAGCTGGCACGATCTGATGGTCGGGCTCAACTACTCGAACGTGCAGTACGCGCCGGGCAACGGCTCGCTGTTCCTCGACAAGGCCGTGTTCAACACCTACGGCGTGATTGCGACCTACCGGGTCACGCCGAGCGTGACGGTCGGCGGCGGCTATAGCTTCACGCAGCAGAGCAAGGCGAACGGCATCGACGATCCCGCGCACTACCAGCAGATTTCGTTCGAGCAGACGTACAACCTCTCGACACGCACGACGCTCTATGCGCTCGAGGCATATCAGCATGCGAGCGGCAAGGCGCTGATCGCGGCGGGCAGCGGCGTGAGCATTGCCGACGCGGTCGCGGTGGTGGGCGACTCGCAGAACACGACGCCGTCGTCGGGGCCATCGCAGTTCGTCGGGATGGTGGGGTTGCGGCACGCGTTCTGATTGAACGTCATTGGAGCGGGTACTGCTCTTCGTCCATGACATGGGTTGACCGAGGTTTTCCGATTAGATAAGACGACGCAGCATGATCGCTTGCGCCCGAGTCGCGAAACCGATCTGTTTGCACTGTCATAGTAGCTTCAACTGCAATGACTGACGGGCCTGCCGGAGCAATCCCGCGCAGGCCTTTGGTTTTGATTCCGATCTCACAATCCCACTTTTCGGAGTTATCCCATTCCAATTGAAATGGACCTTTCCGAACATAGCCTGGCACGGCACATCTACGCGAAACGGACGTACGTGAAAGCGCCGCGAGCGACGCCGAATAGTTGATCGTTTGCTGGCTAACAACAGGTCAAGCTCAAATCAAAGTGGAGATGGTGTGGCGGATAGTCTTGGCGCATTCCTCGTATCCGTTGGACTTCTGGTTCTGGATGACCCTGAAGGCAAACGCCAGCAGTTCAAATATGCCGGATTTGGGATGGGTATCTCCGTCCCGATTCCGAAACTGCTGCACAGAAAACTAACCTTGCCCCAAATAACCCTCAAAGGACGGGAAATCGCAGGAACCGGATCAACAACCGACTTCCCCAGCAACGGCATCGTCCATGAAACAGCAGCATGTCATGGCAATCTCACGCCACAAAAGTTGGAAGGTGGTGCGATCTATTTTGACGGCAGCGCTGGCCTGCTCTACGGTACGGATGTGACGGTTTTGCTTTGTGGCATAAAACCCGAGCTACTGGAAATGGCGATCATGATTCAGTCGTTCATGACCCTGGCTGTCAATACCGCCCCTGCCGTGATCGTTGTTCGCGGCGTTAACGAGGGACTACAGGAAGGCTTAGGCGGGGGTCTCATGCCCGGACAAATCATATGGAAAGGCACCTATGACAACGACAGCTAAACGAGACTCGGCAGATACCTGGCCTAAGCGGAAATCCGTTCGGACCAGCCACCTCTCTTTATTAAAATGAAAGAATATAAAAATACATTTGAAAGATATGTCGCTTCTCAATATGCTATGCATCGGTCAATAGTCACCTGTTAAAACTAGAGTCGATGCATGGCATGCATACCTAAAATGGCGGAAGATCATATAAAAAGTACTCAAACAAAGATCATCATTTCTCGAATAAATTTCACCCCTCTGTCATGCAAGAGTTGTAGGCTTGATTCCTTGTGAAAATCGACCAGCATTGAACATTTCAATACCGTCGATTTTGGCCGTACGGTTTACCGATTCAGAATCCGATGTTCTGATCGTTTAGAGCGTCACGCAAGCGGCATCTCTAACGCGGTACGGCCTCTCATTCCGCCCACGCCTTCGCCACACCCGCTCTCGCCCTCGCACCTATCCCACCGCCCGGACCATGCCTACTCCGGGCGACACATGTCTCCAACGAACGCCTCCGCCGATCCGTCTCGAATCACGTCTCGCCCACCTATTCCTCTGACAATCACGACGAAATAGCGAACCATTTCGTGAAGTTTCATTTAATTCAGGATGACAGATAAACACATGACAGTCATATAAGAATTAATTTCTGCATAACGTGATAACGATTCTTATTCGTCGCACTCCAGATTTAAACGCGTCATTCGATTGACACTTGCCGATGACTAAATATCGCCGTGCTGACAGCGCAAGAGCAGTGCTGTTATGCGTCTCGCGTGAATCGACCGTCAGCACGTCTGAGCAATCAGGGGCGATATCTCTACCAAATGATTCCGTTTGAATCAGATCAACAATTCTGTTTTGAATTCTTTGGAGAAGCACGATGAATCGAAAGCTCGTTCAGTCCGGCATTGCTTTAAGCCTATTAACCAGCTGCGTGGCCTTCGCGACTCCGCAGAGCAACATGGCGCTTCTGCCCACCGGCCAGTTCATTTCCCCGATGGCCATCCCGGGTGCCGCGCAACAACTGCTGAATCCGCAGCTGTCGGCCAAGCCGACCCAGGTGGTCAGCGGTGCCATCAAGTCGCAGCTCAGCCCGGACGGTAATACGCTCGCGGTCATCACCGCCGGCTACAACACCGTCTACACGGGTACCAACAACAACACGCTCGACAAGGCCGATTCGACCCAGTACATCTTCATCTACGATGTGTCGGGCGCCAACAAGGCCAACCCGCAACTCGTGCAAGCCATTCATCAGAACAATGCGTTCGATGGCCTCGCGTGGAACGGCAACCAGACCCTGTACGGCACCGGCGGCGCCGACGACAAGGTCTACGTGTACGGTCGCGCTTCGGCGGCGCCGTCGGCCCAATGGTCGCAGACCGCGGCCATCGCGCTGAATCACACCACGGGTATCGGTTCGGGCGTGAAGCCGAACGCCGGCGGTCTCGCCGTGTCGGCCGACGGCAGAACGCTGGTCGTGGCCAACAACTACAACGACTCGATCACCCTCATCGACACGACGTCGAACACGGTCACCTCGGAATACGACCTGCGTCCGTTCAACACGTCGGGCGCGCAAGGCGTCGCCGGCGGCGAATACCCGTGGGCCGTCTCGCTGAAGTCGGACGGCACCGCGTTCGTTTCGTCGGTGCGCGACCGTGAAGTCGTGGTGCTGAACCTGTCGAACCCGGCCGCGCCGCAATTCATCACGCGCATTCCCCTGCAAGGCAATGCCTACGGCATGACGCTTTCGCCGGATCAATCGAAGCTCTACGTCGCCGTGTCGAATGCCGACCAGGTGGCGGTCATCGATACGTCCAGCCGCAAGGTCCAGAAGACGATCGACATCGCCAGCCTGTCCGGCGACGATCAGGACGACGACGATCACGATCATGGTCACGGCAACGATCACGGCCATGACAACGATCACGGCCACGGCTGGGGCAACGACAACGATCAAGGCCACGGCCATGGCAACAGCAAGAAGTACAGCGGCCGCGATACGGTCAACGTGACCGTGTCGAAGGACGGCAAGACGCTGTACGCGGTCAACAACGGCGACAACTCGATCGCCGTGATCGACCTCGACGGCCAGAACGGCTACCACGTCGCCGGCCTGATTCCGACCGCCTATGCGCCGAAGGACATCACGCTGAGCGCCGACGGCTCGCAGATGTACATCATCAACGGCAAGTCGAACACTGGCCCGAACCCGCTCTACACGCCGGGCGGCGCCACGGCCCAGTACCAGTTCGGCCTGGAGCAGAGCAGCCTCGTCAGCGCACCGGTTCCGCGCGGCGAAGTGCTCGAGCGCCTCACGAACCAGGTGGAAGAAAACAACCACTACTCGGTGAAAGAGTCGCAAAGCGATCGTCAGACGATGCAGTTCATGCACGATCACATCAAGCATGTGATCTATATCGTCAAGGAAAACCGCACATTCGACCAGATCCTCGGCGACCTCGGCAACGGCTCGAACGGCGATCCGACGCTCACGATGTACGGCAAGGCCACGACGCCGAACTTCCACAACATCGCCAGCAACTTCGTCACGATCGACAACTTCACCGATCCGGGCGACGGCTCGATGGACGGCTGGTCGTGGGTCCAGCACGCGCACGTCACGCCGACCGAAGAAGTCTCGCAGCAGGAAAACTATGCGGGCGTCACGCGCGGCATGTCGTACGAATCGGAAGGCAGCAACCGCGGCGTGCCGGTCGGCCTCGCGACGACCGCCTTGCGCGATGCCGGCACGGGCGGCAGCTTCACGACGGGAACGTCGTCGCTGCCGGGTGGCACGGCCAACGTGCTGCCGGGTATCGCCGACATCTCGGTGCCGGATGCGCCGTTCGGCTACCAGAAGGCCAACATCTACGATGCGGTGCTGCAAGCCGGCGGCTCGGTGCGCGACTACGGCGGCATGGTCAACAACACGGGCTCGATCGGCACGATCGCGAGCCCGCTGCTCACGCCGTTCGCCTCCAACATCATTCAGGTTCACCCGGTCAAGCCGACGCTCGTCAATCTGACGGACCCGTACTATCGCGGCTTCGACCAGTCCTATCCGGACACCTTCCGCGAGCTCGAATGGAACCGCGAGTTCCAGCAGTACGTGGCGAACGGCAATCTCCCGTCGTTTGAATTCGTCCGCATGGGCTCCGACCACACCGGCAACTATGCACAGAACGTGGGTCAGATGGCCTCGGCCGAGCAGGAAGAAGCCGATAACGACTTCGCCGTCGGCAAGCTGGTCGAAACGGTCGCGAACAGCCCGTACGCGAAAAATACGCTGATCGTAGTGGTCGAGGACGACTCGCAGGCCGGCTCCGATCACGTCGACTCGCACCGCGCTCCGGCGTATGTCGTCGGCGCGTATGTGAAGAAGCAGGCGATCGTCAGCACGCCGTACAGCCAGGTCAGCGCCGTCCGTACGATGGAAGATGTACTGGGCACCCAGCACATCGACCTGAACACGGCCTACGCGAAGCCGATGGCCGACCTCTTCGACACGCACTCGAATGGTTCGTGGACCTACACGGCCGTTGCCTCGACGATCCTGAAGGGCACGAACGTGGGTAACGTGGCCACCGGCCCGACGTCGGGCGGTAACGACGGCAACCAGTACGCGCAGGGTCCGGACATTCATCCGCTGCACGGCGCGACCTACTGGGCGAACGCAACGAAGGACTTCGACTTCTCCAAGGAAGACCTGATTCCGCCGGCGCTGTTCAACCAGGTGCTGTGGAAGGGTGTGATGGGTGACAAGCCGTATCCGACGCCGCATTCGATCTATTCGAAGGTCGCGGCGGACGGTACGAAGACGGTCGCCGCCTCGGACGACGACGACGATTAAGTCGGTCGCGCTGTCGTTCGCCCCTGGCGCAGACGGGTTGCATGACCCCGACGCACCGGGTACGCGGTAACGGGTAGCGGCGGGCGGCGGTCTTTCGGGACTGCCGCCCGCTGCCATCGGCGCCTCGCCACGAGCCGGCATGCCGATAGGCGCATGGCGATGACCGATGCCCGCTTCCTGCTGTTCCTGATCCTGATCCTGATCCTGATCCTGATCCTGATCCTGATCCTGAGTACCTTGAATTTGCGTCAAGCGATGTGCCTGGGTTCGCACCGGATTGCCGGGGCGAAGGTTCGTCTGAATGAATCGCCTGAATCGGGTCCACAGCATGCAGATTTCGCATCCCCTTTATTCGGTCCGCGCACCGGCATTGCCCGGGCGGCTGAACGTCCGGGCAACGAGCGCCGTCGTCGTGGCTGTCGGCATTCATGTGGTGCTGCTCGCGGCAGTGCTGAACCATCGCGACGAACCCATGCCGTTGTTGGCTGAGCCGCGCACGATCACCGCCGAACTGTTGCCGCCCGCGCCGATGACCGCGTCCGCGGTCGTGCAGTCGCCCCCTGTTTCGCACCCTGCCTCGCCCCCGCAGCGTGCGGTTCCCGTCGAGACGGCGAAGCCCAAGGCACCGCCCATAACCCCGAGAACCATCAGTAAAACGAATCATCCGGCAACGCCGACGCATGAACCCGTGACACCCTCACCAGGCAGGCTTGCCGC
>NZ_JAAGPS010000276.1:0-2222 GCF_017105025.1 Paraburkholderia sp. Ac-20336
CGGGCCGCTGCCTGGTCGTCGCGAGTGCGGATCGGACGGGCGCCGCTTCGTAATTCGCGGTACGACTTCGTGCGGCACCCATGTCGCATACCCGGGCTTGCGTAACGTAGCGCCAACAGAGGGCGCGTGGATGGCGCACTGAATCGGATCAGATTGCCTTTTGGGGAAAACGGATGGACGTTATGAAGGATCGGTCGTCATGGCCGCCGGCAGTCGTCGGCGCGATCGTGGATCTGACGGGCGCCGCATTCGCGAACAGCGGGACGCGGACCGGAGTCGACATCGAGGACATCGAGCATCTCGTCGCGATGTTGCATCTGCTGCGTCCGGACAACGTCGACTTCTCGTTCTTCGACGGCTGGCTGCACATGCTGCGCGACGAATGGAGCGAGGCGGAAGAGCTGTTCCGCTATCTGGTCGAGCGCTCGGCCTGCCTGCCGGAGAGCCGGGGCATGCTGCTCAAGTGCCTGAAGGCGCGCGATGAATTCGGCTGGCAGGACGAGGCGCGCAGGATCATCGAGGACGAGAGCGACCCGGACGTGACGCGGCTCGCGAAGCTGTTACTGGCAGGGGATGACCTGAAACACGCCGCGGCGGATGCGCGGCGGACCGGGCGCTTCGTCGCGCCGGAGTCGGCGCGCGCGCTCGATGACGAGGCGACGGCGGGGGACAGCGCCGCGGCGCAGCCCCAGCCGCCGTCGGCCAACGACATGCTGATGACGATGCACTACATGCGGATCTGACCGCACCCCGACCGGAGAAGCGACATGAGCATGATCACCGCCGCGCAATTCCAGCACGAACTCTCGCACCTGACCGAGGCCACCGCGCCGCAACCGGCCGCGGCACCGCAGGCGCTCGTCGACAAGTTTCAGGCCATGATGGCGAACCCGACGCCGAACGCCGTGCCCGAGGTGCATCAGATCGGGCACACGGACATCGTGACGAAAGCCGTCAAGGAGCAGGCCGATTACTACCACGCGGTGCCGAACGACGTGCTGTACATGTCCCAGCACGCGAGCACGCTGTCGATGCAGCATCTCGCGTCCGCCGACATGACGGTCCAGCTCGAGATCGCGAGCCTCAACATGGACCTGCAGGTCAAGATGGCGACCGTGCAGTCGTCGAAAGACGCGGTCCAGACCCTGATGAAGAACCAGTGAGATAGCGACCAACATGGCCTCGATCCTCAACCCGAGCCGCGCGTTCGCGCGCTGGCGCCGCCCGCTGGCCGCTGCCGTCCTGCTGCTGGCGCTCGCCGGCTGCAAGCAGGAGCTGTACGGGCAGCTCTCCGAAACCGACTGCAACGAAATGGTCGCCGCGCTCCAGCAGTACGGCGTCGACGCGGAGAAGACGACGCCCGATTCCGGCAAGACCTGGTCGGTGACGGTCGGCGACAAGGAGATGGTCCACGCGATGGAAGTGCTGCGCGCGCGCGGCCTGCCGCGCAAGAAGTTCGACGATCTCGGCGCGCTGTTCAAGAAGGACGGCATGGTGTCGACGCCGACCGAAGAACGCGTGCGCTTCATCTACGGCCTGTCTCAGGAACTCGACGACACGCTCTCGAAGATCGACGGCGTGGTGGTCGCCCGCGTGCAGATCGTGCTGCCGAACAACGACCCGCTCGCGCAGTCGGTGAAGCCGTCGTCCGCCGCGGTGTTCATCAAGTACCGGCCGGATGCGAGCGTCGAAACGCTGATTCCGGCGATCAAGAATCTCGTCGTGCACAGCATCGAGGGGCTGACCTACGACCAGGTCAGCGTCACGTCGGTGCCGGCCGATGCGATCGACCTCGAAGCGAAGGCGCAGCGGCGCGACGGCTCGCTGATGATCGCGGGCGGGGCGCTCGGCATCGTATTGCTGATGATCGCGGGCGCGATCGTGCTGGTGCGCGGCAACGCGAACCAGTTGCTGTCGAAGCTGCGGCAGCGCCTGCGCAAGAGTCCGGCGTGACGAAGGACGCGCAAGCGTGACGGACATGAATGCCCTCGACGCCCCGCCGGACGCCGCCGCAACCGAGGCTGGCGCTGCTGATGCGCGTCCCACGGTGAGCGAGGACACGGCCGCCGTGCTGGCGGCCCGGCTCGTCGAGCATCATCGCCGCCGCCGCGCGCTGTTCGACTGGATGCATCCGCAGCGGCTCGCGGCGGTGCCTTATGCAGATTGCCTGCGCGGCCGGAGCGCGCGCGAGACGGGCGCGCTCGCCGAAGAGATCGGAGAGA
>NZ_JAAGPS010000277.1:0-2061 GCF_017105025.1 Paraburkholderia sp. Ac-20336
AGTGTATATCTTCTAGCGATACCTTCAAGTGCAGTTCTGATTTCTCAAGAACTGTGATATCAACATCATACGGACCCACCCACGACCTCCCTCCTCCTTCACCCTCATCCCCGCCGCCGCGCTTTCCCAGTCCCCGCCCACGAGCCCCCAGCCCCTCTCCATGCGGTCCACCGAGTTCGCGATCAGATCCTTGATCTCCTTGGCCGCGCTCGACGAGCGTTGCGCGAGGCTGCGCACCTCGCCCGCGACGACCGCGAAGCCGCGCCCTTCCTCGCCGGCGCGCGCCGCCTCGACGGCCGCGTTGAGCGCGAGGATATTGGTCTGGAACGCAATGCCCTCGATGATCGAAATGATGTCCGCGATCTTCGCCGAGCTCTGGTTGATGTCGCCCATCGTGCCGACCACCTGGCCGACCACCGCGCTGCCCTTGTTGGCGATCTCCGACGCGTTGGCCGCGAGCGAGCTGGCCTGGCGCGCGTTGTCGGCGTTCTGTTTGACCGTGCCGGTCAGCTGGTCCATGCTCGACGCGGTTTCCTGCAGCGCCGACGCCTGCTCCTCGGTGCGCGACGACAGATCGATGTTGCCCGCGGCGATCTGGCGCGTCGCGGTCGCGATCGACTCGCTGCCGCTGCGCACGCTGCGTACCGTTTCGGTGAGGCTGCGCTGCATTCTGGCGATGCCGTCGAGCAGTTGCCCCATTTCGTCGCGCGACGTGACGACGACCGGCCGGCGCAGATCGCCGGCCGCGATCGCGTCGAAGTGGCCGAGCGCTTCGTCGAGCGGCCGCGAGATCGCGCGGCTCAGCGTCAGATACGACAGCAGCGCCGCAATCACGCCCGCCACCAGCGAGCCGATGCTGACCATGCGGAACAGGTCGAAACTGCCTTGCGCGGAGTCGTAGCCCTGCCTCGCCGAGTCGAACTGGAATTTGCGCAGCGCGTCGTCGGCGAGCGAGAGCGCGTTGTAATCCTCCTGCAGGCCCTTCCCGCTCCCGACCATCTTGTCATGATCGTTCGCCGCGATGACCGCCGCGAACGCGTCCATGCGTTGATGCAGCGCGTCGCGCTTCGCCGTGACGTCCTGCGCGAGCCGGTCCTCATTGGCGTCGCGCGGCAGGTCCAGATATTTTTTCCACCACGTGTCGGACGTCTCGCGCATCAGGCGCGCGCGCTCCAGCGTCGCCGCGACTTCGGGCGAGCCGCCCATGAACGCGGCGCGGTCGAGCACGAGCCGCTCGCGCGCCGTGTACACCTCGGCGTTATCGATGGCGGTCGCGCTCGGCATCGCGTTGGTGAAGGTGTCCTGGTAGGCGCTATTCGAACGGCTGATGCCGAATAAGCCGAAAACGCTGATCGCGACCAGCAACACGGCGAGGAAAGCCATCGTGAGGCCGATTCGCGCCTTGATCGTAATGCCCTTGTTCAACATGGTGTTCCTGTGGCTGTGCAAAGTGAGAGGCGGCATTCGCAGCATGGCGGCGGCGTGACAATCGGGTTCCGGCGCTTTGTTGTGTGCGTGCTTCCAGTCCCGTTTACGGCAGGGCCTTCGCAGACTTGAAGCATTTGAAGCCCGCGACGCTCAAGTCCATGAAAAAAGACGTTGTAAGCAGTTGAAAGCGAGTTGGGCTTTGAAACGGTGAGATCAGGGCAGGCAGCGAGCGCTGGCGAGGCTGGGTGGCGCGTGAGTTTTGAGGTTGCCGCGGCAGAACCCGGGCGCGGGACGCCGGGTGAGGCGAAGCCGGCTGATCCTGTTTTGGCGCAGGCGGAGAAAGCGAGCGGCGTTTTGTTTTTGCCTTGCCTTGCCTTGCCTTGCCTTGCCTTGCCTAGGCGAGGCGAGGCGAGGCGAGCCGGACTCAGGCGAATGAGGTGAAAGCGTCGACCTCGGCTCGCGTCGGAATCGACGGCTGGGCGCCCGCGCGTGTCACCGAAAGCGCCGCGGCGCGCTGCGCGAAGCGGATCGCCGCGTCGACGCTCGCGCCCTGCGCGAGTTGCGCCGCGAAGCCGCCGATGAACGTATCGCCGGCTGCGGTCGTATCGACCGCCGCGACTTTCGGCGCATCGT
>NZ_JAAGPS010000278.1:0-2043 GCF_017105025.1 Paraburkholderia sp. Ac-20336
TGCCGCCGCATCCGGCGTGTCGGCCAGAGCCGCGCAGGCGATGGCGGTACGCTCTGCGCCGGGCGGCGGCATGGCGGGAGAATCGATCCATGCTTCGACGCGCGGCAGCCGCGCGGCGTCGCTGCAACGTGCGGCGGATGCGGCGGGTTCGTTCAACCGGACAACGACATCGCGTCAGCCGCTCTCAAACGCGACGCACGCCGGCGGCGTCACGCCGCCGTCCGGTACGCGCAGGCCCGCGCCGGGTTTCGCGCACTCGGCGACGAACTCGCAGAACGTTGCCGAGCCCGCGAGCGTCGAGGAAACACTGCGCAGCATCGCGGAAAACACCGCGCGCTGGACCGATATGGCCGGCGTGAGCCTCGCGCGCAGCCGTGGCGTGGATGGCGTCAAGCCTGGCGATGTCGCGCAGGCGGCGATGCCGGTCGAGGCGCCCAGGCCGGCCAGCGAGGCGCCGGGTAGCGATCCGGTCCAGGCGGTTTCGGCCGGGTCTGTCGCGCAGGCATCTGCGGAGCCGGTGGTCGGGCGTGCACCGGCGGTAACGCCGGCCGAGCCGTCGGTCGAAACAGCGCCGGTTGCATTGCCAGCCGCTGCTGCCGTGGCTGAGGAAACGGCGATAGCCGCTTCCGATGCACCCGTCGAGGACAGCAACGCGCCTGTCGCGCAATGGCCGACCGAGCCGCCAGTTATTCATGTGCCGGGAGCCGTTGCGTCACAGGTCATGGAGACTGCCGAGCCGGTGGCCGACGCCAACACGACCGAAACTCCGGCGGCCGTGCAAAACGCAAGCGCGACGAGTGGAGAGGCGGTGCATGCGTCGGCGGTATCGGCGGCGGCTTTGGTGGAGTCCGCGGCTGTCCAAGCCGCGCCTGTCGTGGCTATGTCCGCTGCGGCTGTTCGCGCCGAATCCGCGCCTCGCGAGTCGGCGCCGATCGAAACGCCACCGCTCTCGTCCGCGCCGCAATATCCGGCGTCAATCGGCGGCGCGTCGACATCGTTTCAGCGTTTTGCTGCACAGCTGGAGGACAATGCCTCACAGGAAGACGCAGCGCCCGTCGCTAACGATGCGACACACTCGGCGACGCGGGACAGCAGTCACACGGCACCAGCCGATGCAACGATCAAACCGGTCAGCGGACCTAGCGCGGAATCTCTCGCCGCTGCGCAGACCGTAGTCGCCGCCGCGAGCACAGTCGCCCCAGCGCCGCGAAAGGAAGAACCCGCGCCAACCGTCGATTCAGCCACCACCGCAACCGCGGCACCGACGCAGCCGGCGGCTCCCGCCGCCGAAATCGTGGTCGACAAAACGCTCGTGCCTTGGGAGAGCAAGCTCGGGGCCGTGGCGGCTCAACGCCCCGTGTCGCCGTCGGGTTCGTCGCAACCCGATGCGTCGCAATCCGGGGCGGTCGCATCGCCCGGTGCGGTTGCGCAGTCTTCTCCCGCCACGCTGTCGTCTCCCGTTGCAAGCGCGACTATGGGTACGGGCGCGCAGGCAAGCGAACCTGCAACATCGTCCTCGACGACGGCCGCACGCTCCCCTGCCCTGCCCACGGCGACCGAACCCGCGAGCACACCGCCGACGCCTGACACAACGCACACGGCGACGACCGCAACCGCGGCGGCGGCAACCCACGCTGCGCCCCCCGCCACGCCCACCCCGGCGCAAAGCGTCGCTTCGAACGTCGTGCGCTTCCCGGGTTTCGGCGCGACGGCACCCAGCGTCGGGCCGTCGCTCGGCGCGCATGGAACCGCCACCGGCAACACCCCGGCCGCTGTCCCGCCGATCGCCACAACACCCGCAGCGGCACCGGCCACTCCCGCACCGTCGTTCGGGCCAACCGTACCGGCCTCGTCCGCAGTCGAGCCGAGCACGCCGACGCCGACGCCGACGCCGGTCACATCGTCGTTGGCGCCCATCGCGCCGGCTACGCCAGACGCACTCGCCACCGCGCTACCCATGCAGGTTGCCGTTCCCACCGCGACACCCGCTGCAACCGCAACGGCCACAACACCCGCAGCACCCGTCGCATTCGCGGCGAACTC
>NZ_JAAGPS010000279.1:0-1967 GCF_017105025.1 Paraburkholderia sp. Ac-20336
CCGCCCGATCGTCGCGCCGACGCCGAACAGCATCGGGTCGCCGCTCGCCAGCACGCACACCGCGTGCGGACGCTCGGCGAGCAGCGGCGCGAGATCGAACGGACGCGGCCATGCGGTGCGGCGCGCGGCAAGCCGCGCCGGCAGCATCGCGAGATGCCGCTCGCCGCCATACACCACCGAGGCGCCAAGCAAAGCACGCCGCGCGGGCCGTCCCAATCCGGCGAAGCCGTCGTCGCCAATGCCCACCACGGTCAGCCATGCCGGCATGCATCCATCCTCATCGTTTGTCGTTGGAAAAGCGGTTGAAAAGGCGCTTGGAACAGGCTCAAAAACAGGCTCAAAGCATGCCCGAAACGCCTACGAAAGACGTCCGGCAGCGCGGCCGGCGAAGCCTTCGAAAGCGCGCCGAGGCGCGCCAGTCAAAGCGCCCAGCCTCGTTGCGCGGTTCGAAAAAAGGCATAATACAGCCGCCGGCGCCCTTCGGGGCCCAAGAGGGAACACAGTAACGATGTGGCTGCCCCCGCAACTGTATGCAGCGAGTCCGCCTGCGCCACGCGCCACTGGTTCGACCGGGAAGGCCGCGGCGGACCATGACCTGCGAGCCAGGAGACCTGCCGGCGCAACTGTTCGTGCCAGCCAACATCGGGCGGGGTGTACCGATGCCGCAGCAAGGTCCGCGACGCGGCCTGCTCGGGCCGTTGCGCGACGCTATTCCCGGTGTCCGTCTTGAATCGAGCTTCGCCCTCAACCGTTTTGCCCCACGCGCTTCCGATGTCGCGGCCCTCGGCGTGTCCGGGGCTGCTGCGCATCGTCGCCGCGCGCGACGGCGGCCTCTGCCGGATCAAGCTGCCGGGCGGCGAACTCGGCGCCGCGCAGGCGCGCGCGATCGCCGAGGCGAGCACGCGGCACGCGAACGGCGTGATCGAGTTGACCAATCGCGCGAATCTGCAGCTGCGCGGCGTGCACGAGCGGCATGAGGCGGCGTTGAGCGGAGAGTTGATCGAAGCGGGGTTGGGGCCGGGGGCGGGTTCTCTGTGCGCTTTTGATCCTGCTTTTGCTCCTGCTTCCGGTTCGGCCGCTGGCTCTTGCTCTTCCCCGCTCGACGCGAACGGCGCAAACGCTCCTCCGGACACCACCGCTCTCGGTTTCGCCGACGACATCCGCAACGTGATGACCAGCCCCACCGCCGGCCGCGATCCGTCTGCGTTGATCGATACGAGACCGTTGTGCGCCGAATTGCTCGCGCTGCTGCAAAGCGAGGCGCGCTTCGCGGCGTTGTCGCCGAAATTCGCCCTGCTGCTCGACGGCGGCGAACGGCTCGCGCGGGTCGATCATCCGCACGATGTGTGGCTCGCGGCGTCGGCGGATGAAGGCGGCGTGCGCTTCGTGTTCGGGCTCGCGGGATGCCCGGTAGACGGCACGGACCCTGGTCCTGGTGCGGGAGCGGACCCTTACCGCGGCCTCACCGGCACCGGCCCCCTCGCCGCCGTTGCGCCATCGCATGTGCTGGCGCTGGTACGCGCGCTGCTGCACACGTTCCTCGATCTCGCCGACACCAACGCCACCCGCATGCGCGACCTGCTCGCCACGCACTCCGCCGACGCGATCCTCGAACACGCGCAGCGCTACGTCGATTTCCCGCTCGCCCGCGACGCCTCGCTCGCGCACTGGCAACGCGCTCCCGGCGCCGACGCCGCTGACTACTTTCCGCCCCGCCCTCCCGCACAAGGACCGCGAGGCGCTCACGCGGGCGGCCGGCTGGTGGCGCGGGAGATGTGGCGTCATGCACCACACGGCGAGGGCGGGCCTGCGAGGTTTGCGGCGCGCGCGCAATGGTGCGGGGCGCGGCGTGGTGAGGCAGGACGTGTGGCGACGGAACAACGACGCGCTGTCGGAGCGAGTGGAGAACGACGAAGCGGCCGTGGGCTGGCGGACGGCGCGCGGGAGGACGGAGGGGGCCCGCGCCA